>JAISKY010000144.1 GCA_031260745.1 Oscillospiraceae bacterium | reverse complement strand
ATAGGAGTTCTCTGCTTGACAATAGAACACTCTGTAGTCGTCGTAAGTCTTAACGGTCATTTTAACCGTTCCGTTTGGGTATGCCCGGAGCAGTTGCTCAACGCCGTCGTAGCTATCGTTATAAATCGAAACGCGGACGTTTCCCTCAATCTCAGGCACGATAGACTCCGCCGAACTATAAAGCATTTGCCCGAAGCCCGCGCTTACCAACGCAAGCACTATAGACGTAACCAACGACACGACGGTAGCGCGGTATTTGCGTTTGGCGCGTTTCAGCGATTTTGCCGCAAGCGTTCCCTCGAATCCGAATAACTTTTGCGTTAG
Organism: Oscillospiraceae bacterium; assembly: GCA_031260745.1. Taxonomy (GTDB): domain Bacteria; phylum Bacillota; class Clostridia; order Oscillospirales; family Oscillospiraceae; genus JAISJH01. Next base: position 6,926 of record JAISKY010000144.1, on the reverse strand, counting down.
AGCCGACGTTTTCATTTTCCCCGGTTTGACTACTACTTCCCCGCTTTGACGAATCGCGTCAATCGCCGACAGTCTGCTGACTTTCCGAGCCACACGGTACGCCGACATCATAATCGTCGCGAACGCGAGCGCCGCAGAAGCAATCAAAGTCGGAATGTCAAACACCGCGCTGAATACCACGCGGAACGCTAACGGAGAATCCGCTCCGGATTCGCTGCCGCTCAGGAAACTGTTCAAAATCTGTACTCCGATTACGGTAACGATATAACCGATAATTATTCCGGCGGGAATTGCGATTACGCTTAATAAGCGTCCCTCGGACATAACTGTACGCCGGATTTGTTTCTTTGTCGCGCCTACGGATTTCAAAATTCCGAACTGACGTACCTGTTCGTTCGCGGAGATTGAAAACGCGTTCGATATGACTATTACCGCGCCGATTACGATTATCGCCGAAAGGAAAATACCTACGGAGTAGATAATCGCGATAATCTGTTCCATAGAAGCGCTGTCCGCTTTTCCCGCCGCCTCCGCGTAGACATAAAACGCGTGGTAAAAGCTGTACGCGATTCCGCTTACGCCGACAAGCATCGCGGTCGCGATTCCCGCGGCTGTAATCGTAAACGCCGCTTGTTTGCGATTACCTTTCAGGTGTCTAAGCGCCAGAGTTGACGTAAGTTTCATCGCGACGCCCTCCTGTCCTCAATCCTGCCGTCCTCAATCTTAATGATACGGTCTGCTTGAAGAGCGATGCGTTCGTCGTGCGTAATCAGGATAAGCGTTTGTCCGAATCGCTTATTGCTGTATTTCAGAAGTTCCATAACCTCGCCGCCCGATTTGCTGTCAAGGTTTCCGGTAGGTTCGTCGGCAAGAATAAGCGCGGGGTCGTTGATTAACGCTCTGCCGATTGACACGCGTTGCTGCTGACCGCCCGAAAGTTGATTCGGCAGATGACTTACGCGGTCACTTAGCCCCGTAGTTTGCAGTATGGAGTCAAGTTTTTCCTTATTAGCCGAGCGTCCGTCCAAAAGGCGCGGAAGTAAGATATTCTCCGTCACGTTAAGCGTCGGGAGCAGATTGTAAAACTGGTAAATCAGTCCGATGTTGCGTCTGCGGAATATCGCGAGTTGACTTTCTCCCAGTTCGTAAATGTCCTGTCCGTCTATGTAGACTTTACCGGACGTAGGACGGTCAACTCCGCCGATTAGATGCAGAAGCGTTGACTTACCGGAACCGCTTGCTCCTATTATCGCGACAAATTCTCCCTTTTCAACGCTAAACGATATACTGTCTACCGCTTTTACCTGATTGTCGCCGACGCCGTAAGTTTTGCGCAGATTTTCAACCTTTAAGATTTCCATAGTATTTCCTCCGAGTTCTTCATTGTCCGTATTATATTCCGCCAATGTGACAATTCGGTGACTCGGAAAGTGACATTTTAGTCACTTAAAGAATTTCAGAGTAAATGTGTTCGGAATCGTTACCTCAATATCACCGCCTTGTGAGCGCATAATCGTCCGAGCCATATTCAGTCCGATACCGACGCCGCCTCTTTTGTTTGCCGACTGAAACCGCTCAAACAGGCGCGGAATCTGCTCGCGAGTCAGACCTTCGCCGCTATCGGTTACGCTAATGTAACCGAACAGAGCGTTATCGCCGCCGTTTATTGTTATTTCGCCGCCATCAGGCGAATACTCGCTTGCGTTTTTGACGATGTTCGTCAACGCTTCCGACGTCCACGTTTTATCGCATACTACTGACACCTCGGCGCAATTTACGTTTAGAGTCTGATTCCTTGATTCCAGCATTACTTTCAACGGCAGTATCGCGGAGTTTATCAGCGCGTCCGACATTACGATTTCGCGCTTAAAGTCAATCGTTCCGCTGTCAAGTTTCGCGATTTTCAACAGCGACAATACAAGCTGCTCCGTATGTTCAAGCGAGTTTTGCAACGAGCGTAAAAACTCCTGACGTTTTTTCGGCGGGAGTTCCTCGTTTTCCAATAGTTCGCTCATCATCAGCGCGGAGGTCAGCGGAGTTTTAAGTTGATGCGATATGTCGGCAAGCGCGGTAGACATTCCGGATTTTTCGCGGCTTAGGTTATCCGCCTGTTCGTTGAGACGGCTTGACAGCGTGTAAATGTCATTTTTTAGTATGCTCCACACGCCCTCGCTGTTCTCTCGGAAGTCGATTTGTTCTCCGTCAATCGCGCGGCGAATGTCGGCGGAAAGCCGCTCTATGTCGCGTTTGTTTATGAACATCGGTATCCAAGCCCCCTGACCGTTTCAATTATGTCCTCGCCGAGTTTCTCACGCAACCGCTTAACATAGACCGTAAGCGTATTGTCCTCCACGAAATTTCCGGCGTTGTCCCAAAGCGCGTCAAGAAGCTGAACTCGCGTCAAAGTCTGACCTTTATGCAACGCAAACGTCAGCAACAGCTTATACTCAAGCGCGGTAAGGTCAACCTCCGAGCCGTTTCGCAAAACTTTAGAGGCTTTCAAGTCAATGGAAACGTCGCTAAGCGTCAGAGTATCGCCCGCGCCGCTATTGCGTCTAAGCGCAGACTTAACCCGCGCAAGCAATTCGCGCAGACGGAACGGCTTAGTAACGTAATCGTCCGCGCCGAGGTCAAATCCGTGAACGGTATTCGCCTCGTCGTCTACCGCGGTGAGGAACAGGAACGGACAAGTCAGCGGTTTCGCGACGTCGAATCCGCTCCCGTCCGGCAATCCGAGGTCAATGACGGCAAGCGCAAAATCATCGCCCGCCGCGTTAGCCGCCGCGACCGAGCCGCAATGCGTGACGGCGTAACCCTCACGCTCAAACGCGTATATCAGACCCGCCGCAATCGCCGGGTCATCTTCGACCAGTAAAATATTCAAAGTAAAAACTCCCTGTTTTCCGCGAACAAGAACATCAATTCATATAGTTTTCGGCTTGCTTCGCGAACATCTCCGAGTATTTGCCGCCGAGCGCGATTAACTCATCGTGAGTGCCTTGCTCCGCTACTGAACCGTTCGCGATTAGGTAGATTCTGTCGGCGTAGCGGATTGTCGAGAGCCTGTGCGCTACCATTATTGTCGTAGTTTTAGACTTCTCAAACATCAGACGCGTCATTTCGTACTCCGCAATCGGGTCAAGCGCGGAACTTGGTTCGTCGAGCAATAACAAGCCGAAGTCGCCGATTAGCAATCTCGCAAGTCCCAGTTTTTGCGACTGACCGCCGGAGAGCAACACGCCGTTTTCGTCAAACTCACGGGTTACTTCGCTGTCGAGGTCAATGTCTAGACCGACAGTTTTCAGCGCCTCGCGCAGTTCGTCGTCGCTTGCGGAGTTGTAGGCTTGCATATTGTCGCGCACGGTCAGCGCGTAGAGTTGCGGCTCCTGAAACGCAACTCCGATTTTGCGGCGCAGAGCGTGAATGTCGTACTCGCGGATAGATTTTCCGTTGTAGAGAATCTCGCCGCTGTCAGTGTCGTACAGACGCAGCAACAGTTTCGACAGCGTGGTTTTTCCCGTTCCGTTCTCGCCGACAATCGCGATTTTCGCGTTCGGCTTGATTGTCAGCGAGATGTCACGAAGCGCAAAATCGGAATTCGGATATGCGAACGATACGTTTTTGAGTTCAAGCGTCAACGCTCCGTCCGGAGCGGCTTCGCCGTCAGTTGACGGCTCGATTTCGGATTTCAGCTCGAAGAAATTGCGTATCTTATCGGCGTATTGGCTTTGCGCGATTAGGTCTGTTACGTAATATGAAATGCTTCTTAATGCGCCGCTCATTGCTTGCGTAGCGGCTATCAGCGTTGTAAAAACGCCTACGCTCTCAATCCGTCCGCTCACAAGCCCAATCGCGACATAGACAAGTACAAGAAACACGCTTATCTGGTCGGCGAAGTGCATCATAAACCCATTGAAAAACTGTTTCCAACGATAGGACTTTTTAGTATTTACATAACCATCTTGAGCCTTATCGAAGCCCTTTAATATATATTCCGTCGCATTTGTCGCGCGAAGGTCATTGTTTGCCGATTTCGTGTATAGAAGGCGCGTGAGGTAGCCCATTCTTCGGTCGAAGGGAGTTTCTTTTTCCCACATTTTTATGTAGTTGCTGTTGAGCCTCATTCTGAATATTGATGCGATAATAATACCGCCGAGAGCTATAGCAACAGCGACAAATGATGTGGCAGCCATAATCCCGATTACCGTGGCAAGCACAAAGACGCTCGCAATAAGATTAATAGTCAGTTCAAACGTCTGTTTCGTAGTATCCGGATATTTTTCGACCGCCTGTTTGTAATTATCAAAATAAGCGGGATTATCAACGTAATGAAAATCGGTTTTGACGGCTTGCTCGTAAACTTCGCGCTCCAAATTTGACTGAAGCTGACGGTCTTTCCACGTGCGATACAAATGTGTCTGACCTTGCCCGCATACCCAATAAACGAGTATCACAGCAAGATACGACAGCGCGACTATCGCGATATGCGCCGCTCCGCGACCGGATTGCGCCGCTTCAATTATCGCTTGCGCTATCTTTGTTTCCGCCGCAACGAACAAAGGGTAGAGGATTAAGTCTACGACAACGCTAAGCAGAACAATCGGTTTGCCGTATTTCCAATACGGTTTTAACAGGAACAGGACATTACCGAGCGTGCGCTTGAGCTTTTTCATAGTGAGCCTTTCTGATAATTGGTTATCAGTTACCGTGATTTCGTCTGTCCAACTCTGCCGACGCTATTATACATTAACCGTCACTTAATTGCAAGCGGCAATTTGTTGGTATTGAAAAAGCGAATGCTCGGATAATAATACTTGACCTTTTTGCTGAAATGCGTTATAATTCACATTATTCGTAAAATAAAGAACGCCAACAGACTGAGCGGCGTTCTTTTCAACTAAAAGGAGCAACTATTTTGAAAACGCTTTATGTTTCCGACCTGGACGGAACCTTGCTTACCGGCGACGCCGGCATTACGCCTTATACAACTGAAACCCTGAACCGATTAATCGCGGAGGGACTTCAATTTTCAGTCGCGACCGCGCGCACCGAGTACACCTCCCGCTATATTCTGAGCGGACTTAATCTCGAACTGCCCGTTATTCTCAATAACGGCGTCGTGCTGTACGACCCCGTGAAGAACCGATATACCGACGTTAAGTACATGCCGTTTACCGCGACAAAGCGCGTTTTGGAGCTTTCCAACCGCTTTGACCTTACCGGATTTATGTACAGTACCGACAAATTAACAACGTCCGTTTACTACGAACCGTCGCGCGAAACTCCCGATATGGTTGAGTTCCGCGAGGAACGGCGCGTTAAATACAACAAGAAGTTTATTCCCGCGGCTCGGCTGGAGCAAGCCGCGGACGGCAATATTTTCTACTTTGCGTTTCTCTGCGAGTACGAGCGTCTAAAGCCGATTTACGACGAATTGCAGGACGTTACCGAAATCGCGGTTGCGTTCTACCGCGAAACTTACTCCGAAAACTTGTGGCTATTGGAGATATTCAGCGAGCTTGGCTCTAAGTATAACGCGGTTATGGCGTTGCGTGAGCAATTCGGCTTTGAGCGCGTCGTCGGTTTCGGCGATAACCTGAACGATTTGCCGTTGTTCCAAGCGTGCGATGAGTGTTACGCGGTCGCTAACGCCCGCGAGGAATTGAAATCCGCGGCAAGCGGAGTTATAGGCTCGAACACTGACGACGGCGTGGCGCGTTGGCTTGCGGCGAATATGAACGCAACGTAGTTTTTTAACAAAAACACGCCAAGCCGTCAGACTTAGCGTTTAGTTGTTATTGTAAGAGTTCGGCGTCACGGTACTATTGTCCACGCGGGCGTTACCGCTGTCTCGCCGCTGTCAACGTATACGATTCTCAACTCGCCGGCGTCCGCGTCCTTAACCGCCGCGAACGCCTGACGCGTAGGCATAAGCGGCTCTGCCTCCTCGGTTGCAGAGTAACTACGCATATTTATCACCGCGTCGCTGATTACGCCTTTCGCAACGGTGATTTTCGCGCCCGGCTCAAATGCGATTATCTCAATTCCGTTGTAATAATATGAAAACGTCATTTCATATCCGGATTCCGTTTCCAACGCGGAGGTCAGCATCATCGAATCGTTAGGCGCGAACGCGCTAACAAGCCGATGGGCGGATTCAATAGCCGAGGCTAAATTCCCGACGGCAAAATCGGCGGCTTCACGCTCGCTTTTGAAGTCAATGTGTCCGGACGGACTTATCATAAGCCGGATTGACTCCTCAACGTAGACCGACACGTCACCCTCGCGGCTGTTATTATGCGAAAACGGATTCATTCCGAACGCGTCAAGTATATCGCGGTCGTAAACGCTGACTGACAGCGGATTAGACGCGGTAAGCGTAACCGCGTTCGGAGCGGCGTCAGGCAGCAGCGTGTACGGCAAAATTCCGTCGCCGAAATGTGACTCGTAGGCGAAGTAAACTCCGTTCGGCATATATACGCCGAGTTTTTGAAGCAAAACTTCCGAGTTCGCCGCCGTGGAGCATTTGTAAAACGTACCGCTTTCGTCGCGATAATACAGCGACAGCGGAATGTTTACCGCGACTTCCGAGTTTTGGTCGGGCGTAAGGCAAAACATTCGGACTGACTCCGTATGCTCCCGTACGCTGCTTACGCCAAGCCATTTGATAATAACGTCAACTCGCACGAAGTTCCTGTAATCCAGGAACACGCCTTCGGCGTCAAGCGCGGAGCGGAACTCGGCTTCGGTGATTTCCTCCGGAAGTTCCGCGGTACCCAGCGCTTCGCCCAACGAGTACGACACGGCAGACCAAAGCTCGCTTAACGCGTTGGAGTCGTATATCGCGCCATATCTGCCGCTGTTGCCGGAAACCTCTATCGCTAAAGGAAACGCCGCCGGATAAAACGCGGCTGTTTCTACGTTCG
>JAISKY010000027.1 GCA_031260745.1 Oscillospiraceae bacterium | reverse complement strand
ACATATTGGTAACACGCGCCCGCGATGCCGTCTACGACGAGTTTTCGCACCTTACCGCTCTGTTCAAGTTTTTCAATATGCCTATAGATAGTAGTGACGCCAATCGGAATATCGTTACCCGCGAAGTAACCGGCGATTCGCTCTACCGTTGTATGTGTATCACCGAACGTCCGGAAATATGACAGAACGGCTTCACCCTGCTTAGTGTTATAGCCTTTTGGTCTGCTCAATATCCAATCACCCCCGACAATTTGAAAATCCTTTTCATTTTAACACAAGCAGTTGTGTTTGTCAAGGCGCAAATTGAAAATAATCATCATTATTTCACGTGTCTCAACGCCTTTTGAACCGCCGCGTTCGGCATATCCCTATAAGGGGGAGTTAGCAATACGTGACATAACCGTATTGGCATTATCGCGTACCCCCCCTTACCTCCGTAAAAGGCAAGGGGGGAACTACGTTTATTTGAAAATCCCTCGGATTTTCGTTTCGTTCGCGGTTATAAACCGGAACATTCCGCGATTGGTTTCCGCCTGCGGCTTGTATACGTCAACGCTCTCAAAATAGGCGGCGCAAATCATCTCAATTGAGCAAATCACGTAGAATACCGATTGTTTTTCCTCTGCCGTGAGCGGATTCACGCTGTCGTAGCCTTGCAATATTCCCTCAAGCATATCAAGCCATTTCTCTCGCGAATAGTCAACGCCGGAGGTTTCGCTTAGGATTCCGGTGGCGCAGTAACACGGGTCCCACAGACGCACATTGCGCTCGCTAAGGTCAAAGTCGATGAAACCGCTTACATCTCCATTGTCGAACAGGATATTACTCGGATTAGGGTCGCGGTGGATTAGCTGCTTAGGCAGTTTCTCAAACAAAGTTCCGAAGTTACTGACGTAATCATCGAAAACGCTGTCCGGCAAGCCCATATTATACTGCTCGTTTTGCTTTTTAGTTTCCGGCAAAGCCCATTCGGTGACGTGCGGGAACAGGTTTTGCTCGTAGGGCTGAAGGTCGGATTCCATCTCCGACAACGCGTTGTGAAGTTTGGCGATACTTTGACCGTATTTGTATCCGAACTCTTTGCGGTTTGCCCCGAAACGGTCGGATTTCGGCAGCGGTTCGCCCTTAACGCCTTTCGTGAGTACGGTTATGTTCTCGCCGTCAAGGTACTCCTCGCCGGATTTCGTCGGAATCGCGATAGGCGCGTTAAATCCCTGCGAGGTCAATGCCTTTGCGATTTTTAGGTTTTTCAGCAGAGCGGAACGCTCCCCCGTTTTTAGGATATAGTCCTCGCCGACGCGCCAAACATTGCCGGAAACTTTTGCTCCGTCCATAATGTAAATGTCGCTAATCGGTAAATCCCGCGGAATATCCCAATTTGTCAGGATTGATTGTATATTCATAGTAATGCCCTCCGTTTTTGATTGTTTTTGTAATAAAAGATACTTTTTTGGCGAACAGCCGTACACCTTTACAAACGCTTTGTAAAACCCGGCGTAGGTATCGAACCCATATTCAAGCACCGTGTCAATTGCCTTGCGGCCTCCGGCGATTTCAGACAACGCGCATTCCAACCGCCGCTTCACGATATACGCGGCGACCGATAAGCCCGTAGTTTGAGCGAACAGCCGGTAGTAATGCCAGACGGAGTACCCCGCCGTTCCGGCAAGTTCCTCGACGGTGATGTCGGTTTTCAGGTTTTGCTCGATATAAGCCAAACCGGGATTGATAATGTTTTGCAATGGTATTGTCCTTTCCGTACGGTAGGTTCAGTATACAACACAAACGCGGTTAAAACATTTCCCGTATTGCTGTATTTGAAAAAATCGCGAATAATTATGCCAAAGCGAAAAATCGTGTTGCGGAATAAGCGAAAATGTGCTATACTATAGTTACGTCAGCTAAGACCAGAGAGGGGTAAAATGAAAAAAGCAATTTCCCGGTTGACTTTGACGCGCGCGATTTCCGCGATTGCGTCAGCCTCGGCATACTCGTATAACCCTCGGTCGAACTTAGGTTTGAGCCGATAATGACAATAGTGATACTTGCGGGCGGCAAAAGCCTGAGAATGGGTAAAGACAAACTTTTGCTTACGACCGATTCCGGCTTAACGCTGACGGAGGACGCGGTCAGACGTTTTCAGCCTAAGTTTGAGCGCGTATTGCTTAGCGTCAACGACCCGGAGCGGTTCGCGGATTTGGACATAGCGAAAGTTGCGGATAACTTTCCGAATTGCGGACCAATCGGAGGATTACAGTCCGCGCTTAGTCTTACCGGAGGCGATGTTTTCTTGGTTGCGGCGGATATGCCGTTCGCGAACGCCGACGCCGCGAAGCGCGTAATCGAACTGTGCCGCGACTGTGCCGCGGGAGCCGTTATACGCTCAGACGGCAAGTTCGAGCCGTTGTTCGCGTTTTACTCTTACAGCGTACTTCCGGTGGTTAACTCTATGATAACCGAGGGATTGTTCAAAATGAACGCGTTGTTAAGCCGCGTGGAAACTCGCAGGATTACTCCGCAAGAGCTAGGCGATTTGTGGAGCGGTAAACTATTATCCAACATCAATCGCCCCGCCGACTATGAGCGATTAATTACAAAATCGGACAGTTTGCAAAACTAATGTACAAACTGCCCGAAAGGTAATAATCGTTAATTATTATTTATTAAAATTACTCTATAACGAGAGTTTTAGCTTGCTCGAACTCGTCGAGTATAGCTTTCTCGGGTTTCGGAGTTGCGAGCGAAGCTACGATAATGCAAATGCAGCCGAAGATGAACGCCGGAAGCAACTCGTAGATGTCAAACCCGCCGCCTAGCGGTCTAATCACCAGTTTCCAGACGAATACCATTAGACCTCCGCCAACGATACCCGCGATTGCGCCCGTTCTTGTCGTGCGTTTCCAGAACAAACTGAACAATACAAGCGGACCGAACGCGGCTCCGAATCCCGCCCACGCGAAACTGACAACCTTGAAGATTACGCTGTTTTCGTCCCACGCGATAATCAGACCGATAACCGCGATAAGACACAGAGTAAGACGGCTGACCATCATAACCTGCTTGTCCGTAGCTTCGCGCTTTAACGCGCCCTTGTAGATGTTTTTTGATACCGCGGACGAGGCTATCAGCAAATAGCTGTCGCTTGAACTCATCGCCGCCGCGAGTATTCCCGCCATTACCAGCCCCGCGAACAGCGGATTAAACAGCATTTGCGAGAGCTTAATAAACACGTTTTCAGCGTCCGCCGCGGAGAATAGAAATGTTCCGGCGTCGCCGACGGGCGATGAACCAATCCACGCCGCGGGGAATATCGCTCGACCCATAAGTCCGATGAATACCGCCGCCGCCATCGCGACTACGCACCAGATTATCGCTACGCGCCGCGCGAGAACCAACTCTTTAACTTTGCGAATCGCGAAGAATCTCAGAAGCACCTGCGGCATTCCGAAGTACCCAAGTCCCCACGCCATCGTTGACGCGATTGTAAGCGCGCCATACGTCGTAGGAGTAGCCGACCACTCCACGCGTTCGCCCAGCAGGACGATTTGATTACCGTTAAGCGTGGACGTTTTCGCCATTCCGAAGAAGTCCAGGAATCCCGGTATATTCTTTATGTTGTCGATTACCGCGCCAAATCCTCCGGCGTAAACAACTCCGAAAATTACTACGGCAAGCAACGCGACAATCATTATAATTGCCTGTACGAAATCGGATATGCTTTCCGCCCAGAACCCTCCGAGCAGCGTATAGGCGATTACGAATACCGCCGCCGTGATTAGCATCGAGTGGTAACTTGCTCCGAACAACTGCGCGAATAGTTTTCCGCCTGTTACGAAACAGCTTGCCACATAAACCGCGAAGAATACAAGGATAAACAGCGATGATACCAAAAGTATTACCGGTTTTTTCTCCTTGAAGCGGTTGCTGAAGAAATCCGGCAGCGTGATGGAGTTATTCGCGACCTGCGAATAACGTCTCAGACGCTTCGATACGATAAGCCAGTTAAGGTACGTACCTAAAGCAAGTCCGACCGCTGTCCAGAACGCGTCCGCAAGTCCGCTGAAGAACGCGACTCCGGGCAGTCCCATTAACAGCCAACCCGACATATCGCTTGCCTCGGCGGAGAACGCCGCCACCCACGGTCCAAGTCCGCGTCCGCCAAGGAAATACTCGTCGGAACTGGAACTCGCGCGTTTCGCGAAGATGATGCCGATTAACAGCATCGCCGCGAGGTATATAGCCATTGCTATAATGCTTTGTACTGTTGCGCTCATATTACACCTCTATTCATATTATTGTTTTTAGATTATTTACAATTCTATCATAAAGTAAAGCATACTGTCAAGGGGGAATTTCAATGCACAGACAAAAACTTATCGTGGACATCGTAAACCTTGAGTGGGAAATGTTCACCAACGCCCAGAATAGCGGGGGCCGAGCGGATTGTCAGGACGATTTACAGACGTTTATAATTATGCGTTCGGCGCAAGCGTCCGTATGGGAAAACGACACTTTAGAGAGCTATCACGGTGATTTGGAGAACGCGGCGGCTTTGGGGATAAACCTAATGATGCTAAAGTACGCGCGTATGATGGAAATCACGTTTCCGGCAGAGTATGCTCAAATAAAGGATATGCTCCCGGAGGTCAGCGAGGAAACGACGAATATGGTCGGGATAATCGCCGCGATAAACACGGCGTGGGCGCAGGAAATTGCGGAGCGTTATCCAAAACTGTCGTCGCTTGGGCGACCCGCCGACTATGCCTCCGCGATTGAGTCCGGAGTGGAGCAATGGGCGGCTCAGGATAATTATCTCCGCTCCGAACTGCTTACATACTCAGAGCATACTCTGGAGCTTTGTATGCGCGATACGCTTGACGCTCAACGTCAGGGACGCAATATGGTTACGGAGATTCTGGAAGCGACCGTAGAGCGCTACGGCTATGCCTCGCTTGATGCCGCGGAAGCCGCGATGTAACCTCGCGCGCGTCCGCAATGCTCGCCCCCGCGATAAAGGGGCGAGGAATTTGTGTTGATTGCTATTGACAATGGCGTAAGAGTGTGCTATAATGACTCTACAAAAATACAGGAGGAAACTCAAATGGCATATAAAATCACAGAGGACTGCAAGGCTTGCGGAAACTGTAAGGAAGCGTGTCCCGTTGACGCAATTGTCGAAAAAGACGGCAAGTACATTATCAACGCGGACGAATGCGTAGACTGCGGCACGTGCGAAAGCAACTGTCCTGTTAACGCGGCTGTACCTGCGTAAAATTTACCGCGCAAATATACGGCGGGTTCGTCAGCGAATCCCGCCGTATGCAACTAATAGTCGTGTCGGTTAAGATTTGTCCGTATCGAAAAGCGAATCTACTCACGTTTCTAAAATGCCTCGGCTATAATGACCGTTCACGCGGACATAAATCGCGGCGTATTTGGAGGAAGTATAGCTATGGAGAGGTATCAGTTATCCTCGCACAAACTGCTTTCCGATTACAGCGCGAACTGGAAATTGAAAATTCTCGGCGTCTTTTGGCTGCTTATCATCGTGGTATTCGGAGTAACCAGATTGCCGTACATACAAAGTCTTATGGTTGAGTTCAGCGACGGCGTTTCAATGGATTGGGTTACAAGCGCGGTGAACTTCATTATAAAATATCTGGTGGTTCTGTTTGTTCCGTTGTTGCTTATTACGATACTTACGACGCATAACAAGCAGAGCTTTGACGAAATGCGCCTATATGAGGACGGCATTGGCTTTTACAATAAAAAAACCGATGAGGAGCTTTTCGCGGAATACACGGAGGTTAAGCTGACCTACGGAAAACTCCGTGAAAGCATTTGGATTGAGTCAAAAGCCGCGTACATAAAACCGACCGAATACGACTGGCAGGAATTTTCGCAATCGGATATTCTCCGCAAAAACCTTGAACGCTACGGCTGGTGGCGATAACTAAATTATAAATTATAAATTGACTTAATGGCAGAGCTACCTTTTGAATGGTAGTTTTGCCATTAAGTCAATTTATAATTTTATTTGCTTTCGTTTATCAGACGGATAAAGTCGCCGGTATCGGTAAAATCACGGTAAACGGACGCGAAACGGACGTAGGCGACCTCGTCAAGATTTTTTAGTTTGCTCATAACAATGTCGCCGATGGTTTCGGTCGGAATTTCGCTTAGCGTCATACCGCGAAGCTCACGGTCTACCTCGGTGGCGATTGCGTGCATTTGGTCGGACGAAACGGGACGCTTGCGGCAAGCGCGCTGAAGTCCGCTGATAATTTTATTGCGGTCGAACTCCTGTCTTGTACCGTCGCGTTTGACAACGACGGTAGGAAGTTCAAAGGTTTCAAAAGTGGTAAAACGGTTTCCGCACTCAAGACACTCGCGTCTGCGGCGAATTGAGGTTTCAGAGGTGCGGGTTTCAAGCACTTTGGTTTCCGAACATTTACAAAAAGGGCAAAGCATATCGGTGAATCTCCATATAATTTCAAAATAAGTTCCAAGATTTACAGCTTGAAAACGGTCGTCTGCGGTGATAAAATACGAGTATGATACATAACATTTTGAGATGGTCGGTCGCGGCGGCCGACACATTGCTTGCGTCAACGCTGATAATGCTTACCGGAGGTCAGTTTGACCTCGGAAAAGAGCTGTTTAATCTGCCGCTTGCGGCTCTGTTGATTGGCGTCATCGTGTCAGCATACGTTTTTGATACGCAGTAACGCGTCCTCAAGCGTGGAGCGCGGACAAGCCATATTCAGCCGCTGAAAGCCTTTACCGGACGCGCCAAACATCGTGCCGCCGTCCAGCCACAGCTTTGCCTTGTTTAGTATAAAGTCGTCTAAGTTCGGGACGTTTAACTCGCGGAAGTCGAACCACAGCAGGTACGTGCCTTCCGGCTCGATTAGTTTAACCGAGGGTACGTTATTCACTAAAAAATCGCGGGTAAATTCCAAATTTCCGGCGAGGTACTTAACAAGCTGCTCAAGCCATTCTACTCCGCCGGAGTACGCCGCCTGACACGCGGCGAACCCTAACAGCGACGGTTGACTTAGTCCCGCCGCTTCGTATTCACGCCGGAATTTCCGGCGGATTTCTTTGTTGTCAATGAAAATATTCGACAGCGTTAACCCCGCGAGGTTAAACGTCTTACTCGGCGCGGTACAGGTTATCGTGATGTCCGCGAACTCCGGCGAGATGTCCGCGAACACCGTGTGCTTACTCGGAGCGAAAATAAAATCCTGATGAATCTCGTCCGAGATTACGGTTACGCCGTACCTGACGCAAATGTCGCCTACGGCTTTCAACTCGTCGCGAGTCCAAACTCTGCCGACCGGATTATGCGGATTGCAAAGAATGAACACTTTGGCGAGTTTAGCCTTTTCCTCGAAGTCGTTCAAATCCATCGCGTAGCGGCCGTTTTCATAGATAAGCCCGTTATTCAGAACTTTGCGGCGGTTGTCGGACACCGCGCCCTCAAACGGATAGTAAACGGGTTGCTGTATGATTACGCCGTCGCCCTCGGAGGTAAGCGCTCTGACCGCAAGATAAACCGCGTTTACAATTCCAAATGTCAGCGTCAGCGAGTTTTGCTCCACCGTCCAGTTGTGGCGGGTCTGAAACCACTGTTTCAAAGTGTCGAAATACTCCTCGCCGGCTTCGCTGTAGCCGAAAATGCCGTGTTCGACGCGGCGGTGAAGTTCCTCCAGTACGCAAGGCGGAGCTTTGAAGTCCATATCCGCAACCCACATCGGTAAAACGTCCGAGGGTTTATTCCTGAACTCCGGGCTGAACTTTATGCTCCCTGTACCGTAGCGGTTGATTACTTCGTCAAAGTTATATGTCATTTGTTACGCGTCCTTATTGAGATTGTTCGGATACTGCGCGGAGTCGGCGCGGTCGTCCTGACTAGCGTTGCTCGTTAACGTAAATACTGACGCGCGACTGGATTATCTTTACCGCGTCCTGAGCGCTTTTTTGCCCCGCGAAAAATGTATGCAGCTCGTCAGTGACGATTTCAAGGATTTTCTCGTCGCGTGACACGGAACGGTCGATGGAGTTGATAAACTCCAAAAGTTTATCACGAGCCTCCGCTGTCATAGCGTAATACGGAATCGACTGGTCTGTACCGTCCTGAGCGTAAATCCATACGTAGCCTTTCGGGAACGAGTAAGTGCCGTCCGGACGCAGTCTGCCTTTGTATTCAGCCGCTATCTCCGGAGAGATTTTCTCTATTACGTCCTCTTTTTCGCCACCGTCGTATTCGGCGGCATAGCCCCATTCGTACGGTACGGTATTTTCCGTCATCGCGGATTCCATCTGTTTGTCGAACATCTTTTGGTTAATCGGGAACGCCCACGAGTTATACTGCGCGTGATATTCCTCCGTAAGCAGTATCCGCATAAACTTCCACGCGCCGTCCTTATTGGCGCATTTAGTAGACATCGCCAAACCGCTGTTGAACTCAAACGCGCTGCCTTTTCGGCTTTCGCACGGGAAACCCTTAAACGCTAACTCACCGTTTAACATAGTGTCCATCTGTAAATAACTATTGAAGTCGCCCAAGTACCCTTGCTGAAGCAGTTGACGGTCATTCATAATTTCAAGATTTTCGTTTATATACTTACCGTTATTCTGTTCCCAGTTATAAGTTTCCGGAAGTGACTTCGCCAAATCGAGCAGCTTTGAAAACTCCGGCGTATCGAATTTACATTCTCCGGTTTCCCAGTCAACGTATTCGAGCGTATTGAACGTAAAGACGTTGTACATAAAATCGTCGCGGGTGAAGTAGTACGGGAAAATCCTCGCTCCGCCCGGAATTTTCGCGGCGGCGGCGGTAAGTTCGTCCATTGTCCACCCCGGTTTTTCACCGACGATACCTGCCTTGCCGATATACGTGGTAATCTGGAAACTTGAAGCAATCTGAAGCAGTTTTCCGTCAGCGGATTCCAATGCCTTAGCAACCGCGGGTACAAGAATACCGCGTCCGCCAAATTCAGGGTCCGCGTCAAGCATCGGATACAAATCCTCAATCATACCTTTCGAGGCGTAGACGCCGAACGGTACGTTGTTGGTATATATAATATCGGGAACATTTCCGGCGATTATCTCCGTGTTCAGTTTGGTCGTTCCGGCGGTGTAATCGTCGGAGGTATTGTAAATGCTATAATCGTTAACTCTGATGCGGTAATCGGGGTCGCGCTTGTTGAACTTAATAATCTCGGAGCGTAAATTCCAGTCAAGATATACGCACGCGAGCGTAATAATCTTCTTTTGCGGAACCTCGGAGGACTTCGTCTTTGTCAGCGTGATAAACTCTATCTTAGGTCCGCGAGCCTGCGGATTAGTTTCGTATACGGAATAATCAAACTGCATACACAGCATTTTATTCTCGTCAACCGCGCCGAGTAACTGCGCTCCATCGACGTCAGAGTCCAGCCAGTTAACAAAGTACGTACGCTCAGGTTTGCCAAATTCAAAGCTGAAGATTCCCGTTTCGTCGTAGGTGTATAGAGTTTTTCCGTCCGGCATAATACTAATACTGTTATAGACGTTGTTCGGAACGTCGCCGATACTGTCGCCAAGTTTTTTCGCCGTCATATCAATGGGTCGAACGATATTGTGATTGTCGTTAGTATACAGCGAAATCGCGAGCCGTCCGTCTGACAGCAATACGGGGAAGTTAATCCAGCCAATGTCGCTGTTTAGGTCAATCAAAAACAATAATTTCCCGTCAGAGCCGAACATATAAATAACATTGTTGCCGTTTTCGTTGTCGTATCCGACAACCGCGACATTGCCGGAACTGTCCGCAATCATTGAGCTGATACTGGCATATTGGTCTTTTGCCAGTATCGGGGAAATGTCAAGTTCCGTGACTGTTTCACCGGATTCGAGATTTATCTTGCTGATTTGTATGTCGTTATTATCAACGTAGGTTTGTGTTTCCTCGTTGTAATAGCCGAAGTAGCCGTTCTCGCATATCCACGCGGTTCCGTCCGTACCGGGCAAAAATTGAGTTATGCTGTATGAGCTGTACTGAGGCGCTTCCGGAGGTAACGCCGGAGGCCGATAGCCCTCAATTTGCTTATACCCTGTACCGTCGGCGTTAATTTTGAACAGGCGTATTTCCGTAATGTCCACCGGTTGAGGTACGTATTCCTCGTCGGGTTTATCGGGGTCGGTAGTTCCCTCTAAACCTTCGTCGTCGCCGTCCGAAATGTTCTCCCCAACGGCGGCGTTAAGCGCGGAATCGGCGGTTCTGGGTATCGGCATATCGCCGAAGTCAATATCGCCGTACTCCGATTCGTCGGGAGTATACTGACCGACGACGACATTACTGAAAAAATATACCGTTCCGTTAACGATTTTCGGCATAATCATATCAGTGATTTCGGCGGATAAAGTGTTATACGACGGCACGTAGACGAACTCCGGATTTGTGCCGCCTGGCGAATCGTTTCCGCCATTATTTCCGTTGTTGTTTTTGTTACACGCGGCGAATAACGCAAGCATAATCGTGCAAGATAGTATAACCGATAATGCCCGGCGCAGTGTTTTTGTTTTGGGTTGCGTTAACATTTTGCTACCTCCTCAAACTTTGCGGTTGACCATTATTTGCGTAAATAAAATAATTAACAAAAAATTTACCGAAGAATTTTGAAAAAATATGTTGCAAAAAGCGAGTTATTGCTATATACTGTAGATTGAAAATAAATCAGTATACAGTTGGGAATATGATATTTATTATGGAAATCAGACAAGATTTAGATAGACTGTTAGAACTTCTGCCCGACGCGGCGGTTGCAATCTGCGACGGCGCGGTAATTGCCGCGAACGGCGTCGCGAAGCGTAATTTTATTTCGTCGGACGGCGCGCCCGTCGTGCTTGAGCTTACGAAGTATCAGGCTGAAATTGACGGCGCGATTTACCGTTTCGCGTCAAATATCAAAGATAATATTCGTCTGTTTATTTCCGAGCTTTTCGACGAGGAAAATCCGTATACTTATTTGCTTACGCGTATGAACGGTTATCTTCGCGAGGAACTTGGCGTTATTCAGGCGTCGCTTAATTTGCTCGGAAAAAGACTGGCGTACGACTTTGACCTGCAAAAATATCTGTGTATGATATGGCGTTCTCAGGCGAAACTGCACAGAATGGTAGATAACCTTACCGACACTCTTGACGAGGAGGACAGTACGTTTGAGCCGCAAGTGACTGACTTGGCGGAACTGTGCGAGAATCTTGTTTCGACGGTCGCGTCGCTGATTGAGAATCCGGAGATTAAGTTCTCGTTCAAAAACCTTTGCGATAACGGCGAAGCGATAACAATGGGCGACTCGGTAAAATTAGAGCGTATGCTGTTGAATCTGATTTCTAACGCGGCAAGGCTCGCGCCGGAAAGCGGCGGGGCAATCGGGCTTACGCTTACGGGTTCCTCGGAGAGTTTCACAATAACCGTATCGGACAATTCCGGCGGTTTCCCGAAAGGATTAGAGAGTATTTTATTCAACGCGTATACTCGTACGGAGTCTATGCTTAGCAGAGATATGGGGCTGGGACTTTCGTCCGCGCTTAGGGTAGCGCATCAGCACGGTGGCAACATTATTGCCACAAGGCACGATAATATTACCAATTTCAGCGTAAGTATTCCGCGTAAGACGCCTCCGCTTAAACTGGAGGATTCCGGCGAAATCATCAGCGACGACGCGATGACGAGGGTTTTGACCGGGTTGTCCGACGTTTTAAGCTGGAACAAATTCGGCGCGCCATATATCGAACGATAACTTAACGATTATAAAATAAACAGATTAATAACCAAAACGGACAGAGCTTTCTAAAACGGAAAATCTGTCCGTTTTGTTTTTTACTTTTTTGATATATTATAACTTATAATCTAATCGCTGTTTCCAGCGCGATTTCCATCATCTCGGTGTAGGAGTTCTGGCGGGATAGCGGGTCGTCCTCCTCGCCCGTGACAATGTGGTCGGACACGGTAAAAATCGCGAGTGCCTCCTTGCCGGCTTGCAAAGCGTTCGTATATAACGCGTAGCTTTCCATTTCCACCACTAAGCAGCCTAACTTGCCCCACTCCAATGTCGCGCCCGACGGGTCGTAGAAGTTGTCGGTGCAATACGCGTTACCCACGACAAGGCTGGATTTACGCTCCCGCGCGACGTTTACGCAGGTTTCAAGTAAACGGTAACTCGCGGTCGCGCAAAGCTGACCGTGAAGTTGGAACTGGTTCGCCGCGTAGGACGAGTTCGTTGAGGCTCCGATTGCGGCAACAACGTCGCGCAGTTTCAGTTTCTCGCTTATGCCGCCCGCCGTACCGATTCGGATTATGTGGTCTACATCGTATGTGTTGTAAAGCTCGTAGGAGTATATGCCCATTGACGGCATTCCCATTCCCGACGCCATAACCGAAATCGGGTGTCCCTTGTAGGTTCCCGTATAACCCTGAATCCCGCGTACGTTGTTAACTAACCGCGGGTTTTCAAAATATGTCTCCGCGACGAATTTGGAACGTAGCGGGTCGCCGGGCATTAGCACGGTCTTGGCGAAATCGCCCTTTTTAGCTTCGTTTTGAGGTGTCATAATTAAAGCGCAAAATTATTAATGATAAAATATTTACCATCAATGCGTTTGCTTCTCCTTTCATACCGCGTTTAATCTATAAAACGCTAAATTAACAGTATTTATGCGCTTCTGTGAACAATGCCGATTTAGGCACATAAGATTTGTTAATTTAGCATTTATGAATTTTAATTTACTCCGCGCTCGCGCCGGATTTTGCGTCCTCAATGATTTTTTGCTGTACGTTTGCGGGAGCGTCCTCGTACCTCGCGAAGTCAATCGAGAAACTGCCGCGCCCCTGAGTCATACTGCGAAGGTCAATC
>JAISKY010000196.1 GCA_031260745.1 Oscillospiraceae bacterium | reverse complement strand
CCCGACGACGCGTTGGTGCTGATGGCGGCGACAGCGTTCGCCGGAAGCCGCTATAACTCAAAGTATACGTCCGCGTTGGTTTCGGCATACGGAAGTAGGATTGACGACAAGGTAATCAGCCGCTACAAAGAGGGTTTGGACGGAGTGGTCGTTGAGATTAAGGGCAACCTTGTCGCGTGCGGCGGCAGATTGCTTATGAACGAACTTCAAGTGGACACCGGCGATGACTCGTCAGACCCGGATATGCTGTATCTGGCGGTTAACAGCCGCTATGCGGGTCGGATTTTGTTCGCCGGAACGCTTAGGGACGGCGCGGCGGAGATGGTATACCAACTGCAATCCTCCGACGTTCGTACGATAATGTTCACCGACGAGGACGAAGTCACCGCGAAAAGCTCCGCCAGAGCGTTAGGCTTTGACAAATGCTACGCGAGTAAAACCTATGACAGCAAGCTGAAACTTGTTTCGGAACCTCACGCGGGTTATTCCGGCAGTGACAAGCGTCTGCTTGACGCGTCTACGGTAGGAATAAAAATGTCGGAACCCGGTCCGGATTTACTAAGCACTCCGCCGGAGGCGATGCCGGAGCTTACCGTGTTTAACTCAAACCCCGCACGAATCGCGGACGCGCATAAACTGTCAAGGCAGATAAAGGACGCAGCTCACTTTAACTTTGTGGTAACGCTGTTCATCAAAGCGGCGGCGGCAGTTTTGGCGACAACCGGTTTGTGTCCGTTTTGGGCGGCGGTCGCAATTGAAAGCGGAGTTAAATATATTTGCGCCTCCCGCAAACTGGGCTAGACCGAGTTCGCGGGAACGCATACAAACGCGAAATTCCAAACCGAGCAGGTTTGGAATTTTGTTTTTAGATTTACTCCTCCGGTTCAGGGAAGTTTTCAAGAGCCGTTTCCCAAAACTCGCGAGGAACAAGGTGACGGTTAAGCTCCTGCTTGACGCGCCACTTGTTATAGCCCTTTGCGGAGTAATGCCGCGCTACGTCCTCGGCGTACTGAGCCTCGTCGATAAATCCAAGCTCCGCAAGGTACTCAACCGCGTCGTCCGCCGCGTCCGAGGGTTCGCCCTTCATAATTAGCTTACGGCGAAGCTCTCCCTTTGACATAGGACGGTAGCTCAATATTTTAGCCGCGCGTCTGCGGCAGTCGTAGGTTAGTTCGTTGTTTTCCATTTACTGACCCTCAAAAATACGCGAACCTAATCGTCAACTTCGATGTCAATGCCGCCGCCGGGGGAGTCGAACGTCGCGACTTCGCCGCCGGAGTCCTTAACCGGAAGTTCAACCGCGGAGTTTGCGCGTTTCTCCACTATTTCGGCTTCAATCTCGTCCGCGACCGCGGTATTGTCTTTCAGGTACTGCCGTACTCCGTCCTTACCCTGTATACGCTCGCCCTTAACCGTGAACCACGAGCCGGCTTTCTCGATAATCTCAAGCTCAATGCCCATATCGACGATTTCACCCAGTTTTGAGATTCCCTCACCGTAGACTATATCGAACTCCGCTTCTTTGAATGGCGGAGCAACTTTATTTTTCGTTACTTTAACTCTTACGCGGTTTCCGATTAGCTGACCGTCACTGCGAATCGTGTCAATTTTACGCACGTCAAGGCGAACGCTGGCGTAGAACTTCAACGCTCTGCCGCCCGTAGTGGTTTCGGGGTTGCCGTACATTACGCCGATTTTCTCGCGAAGCTGATTTATGAATACGACCATACAATTCGTTTTGGAAATCGAGCCCGTAAGTTTTCTGAGCGCCTGCGACATTAACCTCGCCTGAAGCCCGACTACGCTGTCGCCCATCGACGCTTCAATCTCCGCTCTGGGTACGAGAGCCGCTACGCTGTCGATTACAACGCAGTCTACCGCTCCGCTGCGAACCAACGCTTCCGTAATCTCCAACGCCTGTTCGCCGGTGTCCGGTTGTGAAATCAGCAGATTGTCCGTGTCAACTCCCAGCGCCTTAGCGTAAATCGGGTCAAGCGCGTGTTCCGCGTCCACGAACGCGGCGGTTCCGCCGTCTTTTTGACACGACGCAATCATATGCAGCGCAAGCGTAGTCTTGCCGGAGCTTTCCGGTCCGTAAATCTCAACTACGCGCCCCTTGGGAACTCCGCCGATTCCCAACGCCAAATCGAGCGACAGCGAGCCTGTGCTAATCGCCTCGACGTTCATGTGCGTCTGCTCGCCGAGCCGCATAATAGAGCCTTTGCCGAAATTCTTCTCAATCTGAGCCATCGCGGTCGCCAGCGCGCGTTCCTTATCGTCAGCCGGAGCCGCGCGCTCCGGCTGTACTTGTTTCTTAGCCATTTGTTGGTTCTCCTTATGTATAGTTAACAGTTATCAGTTAATAGTTGACAATGCCGAGCGCGGGGCGGGCGTTTTAGCGAGTGAATCAGTCGCGCCGACTTGCAAACCGTGATTTGTCGGGCAGGATTCACAGAATCAAAGTGATTGCCGCTACATCATCATTATCTTTTTGAATTTGCACTAATACTTCCTTGGATTCATTATCTTTGAGTTTTGCTCCGCAAACAGGACATTTTTTCAGTGTGTAATCAAAATCCTTATCGCAATTATTACAATGCTTTGTCATTTGTCACTCTCCTTTACAAATCTCAAGTTGTTCATAGTATTGATTATAACACATTTACGATACAGTTACAATACCCCAAAATTCCAAAACA
>JAISKY010000171.1 GCA_031260745.1 Oscillospiraceae bacterium | reverse complement strand
AATCGAACACCACATGGATTTGATAATGGAGATTTCCGACCGTATTTACGTATTGGATTTCGGAAAGCTGATTGCGACCGGAACCCCTCACGAGGTGCAAGCGAATCAGCGCGTTATTGACGCGTATCTGGGGGTAGCGGACGATGCTTAAAATAACCGATTTGACTGTGAACTACGGCGCGATAGAAGCCGTTAAGGGCATTTCGTTCGATGTGCCGGAGGGTAAAGTCGTAACGCTTATCGGCGCGAACGGAGCCGGAAAAAGTACAATCTTAAATTCAATCAGCGGTATCGTCAGACCTAAAAGCGGCAGTATCGAGTTCAACGGCGAGGATATAACCTCGAAAGCCGCGGCATACATCGTGGGTAAAGGCGTGACGCTCGTTCCGGAGGGACGTCATATATTCCCGGACCTGACCGTGTTGGAGAACCTACGAATCGGCGCGTATCTCCGTAAAGATAATCTTACAAGCGATTTGGACTGGATTTACCAGTTGTTCCCGCGTCTGAAAGAGCGCAGTTGGCAGCTAGGCGGAACGCTATCCGGCGGCGAACAGCAAATGCTGGCGGTAGCGAGAGCGTTAATGAGCCGTCCTAAGTTGATGATGATGGACGAACCCTCGTTAGGGCTCGCTCCGCTGATTGTGCGTGGGATATTTGATATAATCAAGGAAATCAACCAACGCGGAGTAACAATCCTACTGGTCGAGCAAAACGCGAATATGGCTTTATCAGCCGCTGATTTTGCCTACGTTATGGAAACCGGACGCATTACTAAAAGCGGCACGGGTCGCGAGTTGCTTGCCGACCCCGCCGTCAAAGAAGCGTATTTGGGCAGTTAGCTTTTCGCGGCGCTACAAGGCGGCAGTTGTTGATTGTTCCGACACGAATAGCTTGTTATATAAATATCGGGCTATTAAGAATAGCTATAACATTGAAAATATCTATTGACAACGCGCTCAATATGTTGTATTATTCGATTATTGAAATAACGAGCCATTTGGCTTTAGGGATTGGGGGTAGATAGATGTCCGAGGTTCGCATTCGCCTAGTGAACTGCACTAAGACGTTTGACGGTGAAACTGTTTTAGACAGTATAAACCTTGATATACGCGACCGTGAGTTCCTTACTTTGCTTGGTCCCAGCGGTTGCGGCAAAACAACGACGCTTAGGATTATCGGCGGGTTTCTGAAGCCCGACGGCGGTGACGTATTGTTCGACGGAGCCAGAATTAACGATATTCCGCCGAATAAGCGGAAAGTTAACACCGTATTTCAGAAATACGCGCTGTTTACGCATATGAACGTATTTGAGAATATCGCGTTCGGGTTGAGAATCAGTAAAACTCCGGAGGACGAGATAACCCGCCGCGTGGAGGATGCGCTTGAACTGGTCGATTTGCCAGGTTACGGCAAGCGTTCGCCCGAGCATTTAAGCGGCGGTCAGCAACAGCGTATCGCAATAGCCAGAGCTATTGTGAATCGTCCGCAGGTTTTACTGCTTGACGAACCGCTTGGCGCGCTTGATTTGAAACTCCGCAAGGAAATGCAGAGGGAGCTTAAACAAATTCAGCAGCAGGTAGGAATTACGTTCGTGTATGTTACTCACGACCAGGAGGAAGCATTAACGATGAGCGACACCGTGGTTATAATGAATAAAGGCCGCATACTGCAAATCGGAACTCCCGTTGACATTTATAACGAGCCGAAAAGCGCGTTCGTCGCGGATTTTATCGGCGAGAGCAATATAATTGACGGAACGATGCCGCGTGACAATGTCGCTCATTTCGCGGGACGTGATTTTGAGTGTCTGGACGGCGGCTTTGCCGCTGACGAGCCGGTTGACGTCGTTATTCGCCCGGAAGATATTGAGCTTAAACACGAAACCGCCAGTATGAAAGCCGACGCTTATCCTCTGTCGGGAACGGTGAAGTCAATAATCTTTATGGGAGTGCATTACGAAATAATTGTGGACGGACTTGACGGCTACGAGTGGATGATACACTCCACCGACCCCGTAACTCCGGGTCAGCGAGTGGGAATGATACTAACTCCCGACGACATACACATTATGAAGAAAGAAGTTACAGACAACAGCGAAGACAGTGAATCCGATGAATAGCGCAGGGAGGATATTATGGTAATCGCAATCATATCCGGAGCGGTGATAATCGCAATCAGCGTAGTTTTAATGTTAGGGAAAGGCTCGTTTCTAATCGCGGGATATAACACTATGCCCACGGAGAAAAAAGCTCAGTACGACGCCTCGGCGCTGTGTAAGTTCCTCGGTAAGGTATTGCTCCCGGTCGGAGTTCTTACTGTCGTTCTCGCGTTCTATCACCCCGATTGGCTCGCGTGGGCGGTCAGCGGAGCGATAGTTGCTCTGGTGGTTTTCGCCGCGTTTTACGCAAATACCGGGAAAAGGTTCAAAAGATGAAAAAATTTATAGCGGTTCCTTATATTGTATGGTTAGGGCTGTTTGTAGTCGCTCCGTTGATTATGGTCGTAGTGTACGCGTTCTCAACGTCCGGCGGAGCGTTCACGCTTAATAACTTTCAGCAAGCAACCGGCTACGCGAACGTGTTCGCGAGGTCGCTGTGGCTTGCGCTTTTAGCCACGGCGATATGCTTGTTGGTAGGCTATCCGTTAGCCTACGCGTTGTCGCGCGAGGGGCCGAGATTCCAAAAGATGGTGATGATGCTGATAATGCTTCCGATGTGGATGAATTTTCTGCTCCGTACCTATGCGTGGATGAGTTTGCTCGAAAATACCGGACTGATTAACGGTATTATAACCTCGTTGGGATTGCCGCCGCTTAGAATGATAAATACGCAAGGCGCGGTAGTGC
>JAISKY010000074.1 GCA_031260745.1 Oscillospiraceae bacterium | reverse complement strand
ATACATTTATCCTGAATTATCTCGTGACGCTCTTTAGGTTTGCCGGTAATCGCTTCGGTGGGACAGTTTTTAGCGCACCGCGTACAGCCGACGCATTTATCGGTAATTGTAAACGCGATAAGCTCGCGGCAGGAATGAGCGGTACACTTTTTGTTATTAATATGGTCGTCAAACTCGTGACGGAAATATTTCAGCGTAGTAAGCACGGGGTTCGGAGCGGTCTGACCAAGTCCGCACAGCGAGCCGTCTTTGATTTTTTCGGCAAGTTCCTCAAGCAGTTCAATGTCGCCGTCTTTGCCCTGACCGCGCGTTATGCGCTCTAAAATCTCAAGCATACGCTTAGTACCGATTCGGCAGTAGTTACACTTACCGCACGATTCGTTGCGCGTAAAGTCAAGGAAGTACCTTGCCATATCAACCATACAAGTAGTTTCGTCCATAACAATCATACCGCCGGAGCCGACAATCGCGCCTGTTTTGGTAATGTTTTCGTAGTCCACGGGAGTATCAATAAGCTCGGCCGGAATACAGCCGCCGCTCGGACCGCCCATCTGAACGGCTTTGAACTCGCGGTCGTTTTTTATTCCGCCGCCGATACCGTAGATAACCTCGCGCAAAGGCAGACCCATCGGAACCTCGGCTAAACCGCCGCGTTTAATCTTACCCGCCAAAGCGAAAACTTTAGTGCCTTTGCTTTTATCGGCGCCGATTTCGGCAAACGCTTCGCCGCCGTTCGCGATTATCCACGGTACGTTCGCGAAGGTTTCGACGTTGTTAATGTTCGTAGGTTTGTTCCAGTAACCTTTTTGAGCCGGAAACGGAGGTTTCAGCCGCGGCATACCGCGCTCGCCCTCCAGCGACGCGATAAGCGCGGTTTCCTCGCCGCATACGAACGCGCCGGCTCCGGTTTTGATTCTGATGTTGAAGTTAAAACTTGTGCCGAACAGATTTTCACCTAGATAGCCTTTTTCTTCGGCTTGTCCAATCGCGATTTGGAGTCTGCGAACCGCGAGCGGGTACTCGGCTCTGACGTAGATAACGCCCGTACTCGCGCCGATTGCGAAGCCGCCGATAATCATACCTTCAAGTACGGAGTGCGGGTCGCCCTCCAATACGGAGCGGTCCATAAACGCGCCGGGGTCGCCCTCGTCGGCGTTACAGACCATGTATTTTTCATCGGATTTGTTGGTTTTTGCGGCGTCCCACTTGAACCACGTCGGAAATCCGGCGCCGCCGCGCCCTCTAAGCCCGGACGTTTTTATTTCGCCGATGACTTTATCCGGATTCATCTTCGTAAGCGCGCGCTCCGCGGCTTTGTACCCGCCGACCGCGATATACGCGTCAACGCTTTCCGGGTCAATAACTCCCGCGTTGCGGAGAACGATTCGCTTTTGCGAACTTAAAAACTCCGCGTCTGACTCGGAAATAGTAAGCTCCGAAACGACTTCGCCGCCGATAAGATGTTTTGTAACAATATCATTCGCGTTATCGGCGTGAACTTTGACGTAGCGAGTGATAAGCTCGTTATTATCTCCGTAAATATCAACGATAGGTTCAAGGTAACAGTTGCCGACGCACCCGGTTTTCTCAACCGATACCGGTAAACTGTGTTCGGAAATCAGACGCTCGAACTCCGCGCTTGTTTTCGCGGCGCCGGAAGCAATCCCGCAGCTTCCGTGACCTACAACGACTTTCATATCGCCGCCTCCTTCGCTGATTTTTCTATTATTTCGCTCAGCACAGCCTGAGCGCGTTCTTTGGTAAGCTGTCCGAATGTTTCCTCGCCCTCCGGACTTCGTACCAGCATAACGGGCGCGAGCGAACAGCAGCCGAGACACGCGACGTTATTAAGAGTAAACAAGCCGTCCGCGGTCGTTTTGCCGTCTTTGATGTTCAGGAATCTGCCGATGGTTTCCTCGATAGCGTCCGAGCCGTTGACGTGACAGGCAGTGCCTTTGCAAAGCATTATCAGATGTTTACCGATTGGTTTAAGCCGGAACTGAGCGTAAAACGTAGCGACGCCGAAAACCTTAGCGGGTTTTACGCCTGTACGTAAGGCGATGTACTCAATCGTTTCCTCGGACAGATAGCCGTAAATATCCTGAGCTTTTTGCAGGATAGTAATCAGGCTGCCCTGAACGTCGGAATACTCGTTAAGCGTCGGCTCCAGCGCGGAAAAGTCCGCGCGCGCTTTAAGCGCGCCGCCGCGGTTATTACACATAAAATTCCCTCCGTATTCGTCACGCGAATATTTTTACAATACTACAATATTTAATTATAGCACAAGTACAAAAAGTAATCAACTGTTATATTAGACAAAATAGCGTTTTTTTATTAAAGCTGTTTTGAAAAAAATGAAAAAAGTAGAAAAAACTATTAAAAATATGCTTGATTATGTATACAGAATGTGGTATACTAGCAATTAATAAGTAATTACTAACGAAAGAGAGGGAAATTTTTTGCTTCAGGACATTTTATCTCCGTACAAAAGTAAACTTTCGGGTCATACTGAACTTAGGCTTCAGCGCAATATAAGCCGCGGCGTTAATGTTGTTGCCGGGAATATTACAACCAACTCGTCCGCGGAGGTTACGGGACTGTCCGCGAGAGTTTACAAAGGCGGCTACTGGGGATTCGCTTCGGCGGCGGAACGCGACGCGGCGGCGGTTGACAACGTACTAAGCGCGGCGGCGCGTAACGCGGAGTTTTTAACGTCAAGACTCGGAACGCCTAAGCCGGAGCTTAAAGCTCTGCCGGGCGGAAAACTATCCACTAAGGCGAAATACAACGACGCGGAGCAGAAAACCTTAATCGACTTTGCCCGCGAGGTTGACGCGTATATCGTAAAAAAATACCCTAAGCTGTCGGCGCGTTACGTCAACTCCCGCTCCGACGCGATTGAAAAAGTTCTGATTACCAGCGACGGCGCTGACGTTTACGCGTTAATTCCGCGTTCGCACATTGTCTGCACGCTTAGCGTAGAGGCGGATGACGGTACGATTATTGACTACTACGACAAAATAGGCGGAGCCGGATTCTGGAGCGACCAGTTTACCTCGCCCGAAAAGCTATTCGGCAAAATTGACGGGTTTTACGAAATCCTGATGAAAAAGCGCGAGGGCGTATATACTGACGCGGGAGTTCGCGACGTGATTATTGACTCGGAGCTTGCCGGGATTTTAGCTCACGAGGCAATAGGACACACTACGGAAGCCGACTTGGTTTTGGGCGGGAGCGTCGCGGGCCCGAACTTAGGCAAGCAGGTTGCGAGCGAAATCATTTCGCTTGTCGATTTCGCCAACACTTACGACGGCTCGGAATGTCCTCAACCGATTTACGTTGACGACGAGGGAACAATCGCCAAAGACGCGGTAATTATCGAAAACGGCATACTCAAATCGCTTATGCACAACCGCGAGAGCGCGGCTCACTTCGGTCACGAGCCTACGGGTAACGCAAGAGCTTACAGCTTCTCCGACGAACCGCTTATCCGTATGCGTAATACCGCGATTCTGCCGGGCAACGACAAATTAGCGGATATGATTGCGTCTATTGAGGACGGATATTATCTTACTCAAACCGGTAACGGTCAGGCGGATTTGACCAGCGAATTTATGTTTGGCGTGAATATGGGCTACGAAATCAAAAACGGAAAACTCGGCAAAGCAATC
>JAISKY010000306.1 GCA_031260745.1 Oscillospiraceae bacterium | reverse complement strand
CTTCGATTCCTTTTTCAGCAGTTTTATCGCTTCATAGCCGTTCATCTCCGGCATCTCAATGTCCAACAAAATCATATCGGGAATAAGATTCTCCAGCAAGTCGAACATAATTTCCGCCGAGGGTACAGGGTAAACCTTGTACTCGCTTTTTAGCATTTCCTTGCCTGTCGTCAAGTTTGTCATATTGTCGTCAACAAGCAAAACCGTCTTGCGTCCTGTTTCCATAGTAAATTCCCTCCTGATTTTATTTATTTTTTTCAAGTGTCAGTCGTTCCGCCATCTGCTTGAATCCCGTTACGTTTACCTGCGCCCGCAGCCACTCCACAAGCTCGCCGCGAGATTCGTATACGCAACTTTCCAGTTCCTCCATCGCGGCGTCTACTCCGTCGATGTCAAAGGCTTTGCAGGCTTCCAGTAAAGCGTCAAGAACATCTGCGTCCGGTTCGGGTTTCTCTGTTTTGGGATTCATTTCGTCAATATCTTTCAGCATATCTGACAACTGTTCAATCATAGTTCGGACAGTGACGATAAAACTGTCGTTTTCCTCGCTCACAAACGCGAAGTTGCCGGCTTTCGCCGCAAATTCTAATTCCTCGGCTTTCGCGCCAATCGGGTCCGCGCCGATACTTAGACTGCTGCTTTTTATTCCGTGAACGACAATCGCGTAGTTCGGAAGCGTTTCCTCCGAGCAGTCGCGCATCTGGTCAAGCAGTGACGGGGTATTCAGAGCGTAGGATTTCAGAACGTCAAAGTATATTTCCTCGTCGCCGCCAAAGTGATTAAGCCCTTGCTCAATGTCGATTCCGTTGATATTGAATTTATCGTTGCCGGCGTAATCCCTACGGTCAAAACCGCTCCTGCGTTCTGAAATTTGCCTGCGTTCATTGCCGCTTCGCAAATCCATAACGACTTGACTATTGTCGGCGTTTTCAGCCAGCTTATGTTCCAGCGCCTTATCCCGTACCCAGTGATTAATAACAACATCCATACGCATAATGTCAATAGGCTTGGAGAGAAACGCCTGAAATCCGTTTTGCAGGAACATATCGTCATTACCGACAATAGCGTTCGCGGTAAGCGCGATTATTGGTATGTTTTTCGCGTATTCCGTACCAATTTCTTCGCGTATGATGTGAGTAGCCTCGATTCCGTCCATTTCAGGCATCATGTGGTCCATAAAAATCGCGTTATATTTAATATTGCCGTCACGAATAAGCTCAATAGCCGCGGGTCCGCTTGTGACGCAGTCAATCTGCATACCATACGGCTTCATCATACCTTTGGCGACGTCCAAATTGGTCGCGACGTCGTCAACAATCAGCACGCGGGCATACGGGATTCGAGTTCGCACTAATTTCGCGTTCCGGTTACGCTTGTTATCGGAATAACGGAAGTTTCTAAGGTTTTCGGCGACATTCGCGCCAATCGGGATACTACTGTCATTTGCTTTGCCCTGCCGTAAGCGTACCGAAAACGTACTGCCTTTTCCGTATTCGCTCTCGACCGTGATTTTGCCGTCCATCAGTTCCACCATATTTTTGCAGATGGAAAGACCTAAGCCAGTACCCTCAATCTTGCGGTTACTCTTTGTGTCTACTTGATTGTACTCGGAGAATAACTTACGCATATCTTCCGGGCGAATACCGATTCCGCTGTCTTTTATACTGGAAACCAGCCAGACGTCGCTGCCGTCGTCCTCGAAGGATACGCTCCAAATAACATCGCCCTCCTTTGTATACTTAAAAGCGTTACTCAGGAGATTATTGAAAACCTGCTTGACGCGAAGTTCGTCGCCAATAAGTCTGCTCGGCATATTCTCGTCAACAACGAGATGAAACTTTATCGGTTTTGAGCCGATTCTAACAATGTTCAGAGTAACCGTGTCGTTGATTAGGCTTGGCATATCGTATTCTACGGGAATCAGCTCGAATTTCCCGGATTCGATTTTAGATATGTCAAGAATGTCGTTAATCAGACTTAGCAGAGTAACGCCGGAATTATATACTTTCTCTATATTATCCCGAATAATTCCCTCAATATTGTCAGTATCAAGCGTAAGCTGTGTCAGTCCAATAATAGCGTTAAGCGGCGTACGCATTTCGTGGCTCATATTGGCGAGGAAATCGGATTTCGCGTCCGCGCTTGCCAGAGCTTCCTCTTTCGCGACGACTAATTCCTGCGTCATTTCGTCGCGAAGCTGGCTTTGTTCTTCAAGCGTCACCGCCAGGTCGCTGATTTTTTGATACGGACGCTCAAGAGTAATAGACGCGATAAACGCGGAAATAATACTCAGTAACAGGCAGACTAACCCGACAATAAAAAGCCCGTCGCGCATATTTTTAATAGGACTTTCGTTAAGCGGCGCGACTACGCCTAACGACCACCCGACCTTTGACCCGGTAATCGGCGAATAGGAGCAAATGCGCTCGTTCCCGTACATCGTATACGTATCGGAACCGTATTCGCCGTTAATCATTTTACGCGCGGTTTCGGCGACGCCCTGATTCTCGCCGTTAATGACTACCGCCGATACGGAACTGTACCGCTGCGACACCAAATCGCGGTCTACGTCGGCTATTACGGTTCCCTCGGAGTCCAGAATAAAGATGTTACCCGTTTCCCAAATCGTGAAGTCTGCTATTATGTCGCGGAAAAACATGCCGGGAACTGTCGCGGACAGAACCCGCCCCTCCATAGGCACGCAGACGTGGAATACAAGCTCGCCGCTTGGGTCGTATCTGGTTGTGGAGATAACCGATTCTCCCGCAAAGGCTTTCGGTATGTATTCGCTTGAGCTTACCATTTCGGGAGTTTCCGCAACACCGTAACCCGCGACAATACCGTTACGGTCAATAACCGTAAGCCCCATAAATATCTCGGAACTTTCGACCTGCTCTTGCAAAACCCCTTGCAGTTCGTCCTCGGAGGCGTCATAGATATGCCTCGCTGCCGTAGAAGCGTTGGCCTTTAGCAGATTGATTTCCGTCGTGATTAATTTGTCGGCAATTTCACCTATCTCAGCCATATCGGTTTTAATGGCGTTTTCAAGATTGCCTTGGACAAAAACCAAACCGGTGCCAATACCAAATACGATTATCGTTATCGCTATCAGTAAGATAATAGCCACAACTCTTATGCGGATTGACATTGCGGGTCATCTCCCCTCTTAATATGTATACTAAAGCCGCGTAGCGGCGTTATAGTACAATCGTGTCGGTTAAGACAAGTGAGGGACGAAATCCGCGAGTTATTGCCTGCCAGACGCCAGCTGACTCTTGGATTTTATCCGTATTGAAAGGCGAATCTATTTACTTTTACAGCCGATTAGGCTGTGTATTTACTTTACTAAAGGCATTAATCAGATAATCAGACCGATTCCGGAATTTTAGACGTGACAAAAATAGGTTTAAGCGACTTTCGGGTCAGTAAGAGTTTCAGCAATCCAAACGCGATTGCGAAATCCACCATACTGTGCGCTAGCCCTCCAAGACCTACAAGCAGCAATACGCTGTTGAGCGTGTAACCGGTTTCGCTCATATCGCCGCCCATATAGAAAAAGATAACTACAGTAGTTTCAACCCACGCGTGAATTATCCCAATAATCAACGCAAAACCCAGCGTTCTCCAAATAGACGATAATACTTGCGGTTTGTAATGCAAATAGTAGGCGCCTATTAACGCGAACAAAATATGGGAAGCCGCGCGGACGGTAACTACCGTAGTAAAACCACCGACATAAAATCCAATCGCAGTTCCGATGGCTACGGCAAGTGTGAGTATAGGCGAAATAAACATCGCGATAAAAATCGGTACGTGCGAAGCTAAGGTAAACGAAGCCGGGTCAAGTACAAGTTTCACCGGAGAAAACATCGGAATCGCTACACCTACAATTATTAAAAGCGCGGCAATGATTATCTTCTGCGTACTAATACGGCTTTGCATAGTTTTCTCCCTTTATGGCTATACAATAGCCTTACATACCCGCTACGACAAATTTCGACACAGTAAGCGCAGTAAGCGGGTGTGCTTAGCGTTTTGCCGACTAATCTTTGGAAATTCCGACTAGAAACTGTAAATATACCGCTATTGTTTATATCGGACGAAAGTACTATAACTTTACAGCCAAGAAAAAATTAATCGACTATTTTTTGGTGTATCACAAAACGCTAAAGGGCAAAATCCTCAAGCCGCGCCACCTTTGGGATTTTGCCCTTTCGTAAGAGTTTTAACCTACTGTGTGCTTGCGCTAGACCGCTAACTCATATCTCTCGATATAGTTATTCTGGTCGTCAACGTGCAGATGCGTGAAATACGCCGAGAAGCCCGCGATACGCACAATTAAATCCTGATATTCCTGCGGTTTCTTCTGAGCTTCGCGCATAATCTCCGTATCCGCTACCGTGAAGTGGAACTGTATTCCTCCCATTGAGAAGTACGATTCGATAAGCTCGCGAACTTTGGAAGCGGAGTCCTCGCCGCGTACGGAATTAGCGTCAAACCTCAGATTAATCGCTCCGCCGCACCTGGCTTTATTCCACGGCAGCTTGGAAACGCTTTTAACATACGACAGCGGACCGTTTTTAACGGCGTCCGGACGCGGGTCTGCCGACGGAGACAGGGTTTCTCCGGTTTTTCTGCCGTCCGGAGTAGCCCAAGTGCGTTTACCTCCGGCAACCCAGGCAAGGTCGAGTATTCCCATATTCACGCAACCGTGATTCGGTCCGGGAATCTCATTCGCGTAGCCAAGCCAGAAGTCAGTTACCCACGTCGCCAGCGAATCGACTTCGTCATTGTCGTTGCCGTAGAACGGAACTTCGTTCAGGATTCTCTGGCGGAGTTGTTCTTTACCCTCCCAGTTAGAAACCAGAGCGTCATATAATTCACGCGTTGACACGGTTTTATCATCAAAGCAGAGTTTCTTTATGGCATACAAGCTGTCAGTAACCGTTGCGATAGCGTTTGTCATTGTACCCGTTCCGTTGTATTTCGCGCCGCCCCACGTTACGTCTTTTCCGGACGCCATACAACCCTCCGTCATAACTGATACGGACGGAGCGGGCCACGCGGTTTCAAAGACAAAAGCGGCGAAATGGTTCATTCTGCCCATATTATCCAAACCAGCGGAGGCTAAACGTACAAATTCAGCCTGAAGCTCCTCAAATGTTTCATACTCGTACAACTTCTTGGTTGGCAGACCGCGTTCGGTTTTTGACATCGGATCGTAATTTCCGTGAATAACCGTTTGCAAAGTTTGAAGCATACCGGTTCCGCCGCCGAACGCTCCGCAGTTGGAGGCCATCGACCATTCCATACCAGCGACAGCCGGCTCGACACAACCGAAGATGCCGTATCTTCTGGCGTCCTCAATCGGCACTCCTTTATCGAGTAGTTGTTGGATAATGACGTCGTCATTGTTGAATTGCGGCAGACCGCCGGAGCGTTTACTGCAAGCTATACCAAGCTCCCAGATACGGTCGGGAGTGTGTTTGTTAACGCGTAACGCGAGACTGGGTTCGGCGACGCGAAGTCGATAGTACGACAGTAAAAACAGCTCCGTAGCTAAGTTGTAATCACCCGAACCGTCCGCTTTCAGCCCTCCGAGAGTAATAAGCGAACCGGCAGCTATGTTTTGTCCGCCGCCCTGAAGGTCAAAGAAAGTTCTGCCCGCCTTGTGAGCTTCAATAAGCTGGTCGTTATCGGGCTTCGGGAACATAATAATCTGATTGCCGATTTGCAGTACGAACGCGTCGGCATATTCCTGCGCCACATCTTGAGTTATCGCTCCGGTTTTAATGTCGTTTTCAAGTAATCCGCCGAGATAACTGTCAATAAGCGCGGGAGAATCAGCCCAGTGTACGCCTTCCGCGGTAAGCAGATTCTGATAGAACAAAATGGTTTGAATACCTTCCCAGAAGTTCCTTGCGGGGTGTTCCATAATCCATTCGCAGGAATCCGCCATACGGAGCAATTCTTGCTCGCGTTCTTCCGTAGCCGCGCTCTTAGCCTTAACGCGGCACTCTGCGGCGTAGCGTTTGCTCATAAGTATGACCGCGTCGCAAGTCTTGACTACCGCGCGGTAGAACAGGTCGCTGCGGACGTTATCGGTCGTCGTGTTTTTCTTGATTTCGGCAAGTTTGTCAATCGCTTGCTGACGTACCGCGCCGAATCCTACAAGAACCGCCCGCTCGTAATTCGGGTTAAAGTGTCCCGGATACGAACCGCTTAGGTACTTGGCGAATTGACCCATAGGACCCTCGAAAAATTCATCGGGGAACAATCCGCGAGCGGTCGCCGCGATGTCGTGGTCCTCCCAAAAGTCTGCGGCTTTAACCAGGTATTCGCGGTCCTCGTCGCTGACCCATACGCTGCCCGGAACCTGCCACGCGGCGCGGAATCGCTCGTCGGTATCTCCGAAGCAACCTCTAAGCCAAAACTGACTTGTCTGTTCAATATCAAAGTGTACCGTACGCGTGTGAGGACCCGCGTCGCCGAGGAAAATGTCATCATCGTCAATGTTGATTTCCCTAGTGGCGCACCACTCGTAGAGGAACCCCGCTCGTTTGAGTATCGGGTATTGTCCCTCGTGTGTTTTGTAGTATTCGGTGAGAATACGGTTGCGCTCTACGTTTAAGCGCATATCCTTGTTAATCCGGAGTCTTTTTGCCTTCAGTTCCTGAACGCGTTCAGAAATCGGAATGTCGAAATTTGCCATTGTTTGCTCCTTTTCTCGCCCTATTCAGGCGCGTTTGCTTATATTTTTTATTTTTGTTTACTAATGTAACTGACAGTTTAGCCCATAGCCCCGGAACATCTCCAAAGTTTTTTGCATAAAATCATCGTCAGGAGGTTCAACATTGGTTAGTTTATACTGCCAGCCTAAACGGTCGTACTTCATACGTCCGGTCTTGTGATATGGCAGAAGCTGTACGAGTTTCACCGCTTCGCCAAGCGATACGCAAAACTCCGCCGTCTGCCGCAGATTGGTTTCTTTGTCGGTAAGTTTAGGAATAACGGGAACTCGGATTTGAAGCGCCGCGTTGTGTTC
This sequence comes from Oscillospiraceae bacterium, assembly GCA_031260745.1. Taxonomy (GTDB): domain Bacteria; phylum Bacillota; class Clostridia; order Oscillospirales; family Oscillospiraceae; genus JAISJH01. The sequence continues at coordinate 903 of JAISKY010000306.1, read as the reverse complement.
CGCTAAAAATTGAGCGTTGCTTAGTATTTTCTCGTTTCCTATTCCGGTGAGTTTCTTATGCGCCGCCGTGTCCATGTGTTTGATGTCGTACAAAAACAAGTCGATATACGGAAGTATTTTTTCAAACAACTCAGTCGCGGCGAATCCGGTAGTGTCAAGGCAAATATGTACTCCGCTGTCTTTCAGCCTTTTTGCCAGATTGTAGGTGAAATCAAACTGAGCCATCGCTTCGCCGCCGGAAATGGTTATACCGCCGCCATTTTTGAAGAAGCCGACGTCTTTAATGACGCGGTCGTATACTTCGTCAACCGTAGTATCCCAACCCGCGGCGTAAAGCGCCTTGGTCATACATACTCCCGCGCACTTTAAGCACGAAGTACATTTTTCGCGGTCTATTTTCACTTTTTGTATCATTCCTGACCCGTTAAGAGCCTCCATAGGTTCGTCTATAAGTACCGCGCCCTCGGGACAAACGTCTACGCACGCGTTTTGACATATTTCCACGCCTAAACATTTTATCGGTAAATAGCCAAGTTCAAATTCGTGCTTTTGTGATTCCGGGCTATGACACCACAGACAACTCAAAGGACAGCCTTTGGTAAAGACCGTCGTACGAATGCCCGGTCCGTCGTGTACCGCGTAGCCTTGTATGTCGTATATGTGTCCGGTTACGTTCTGATATTCCACCGCAAAACCTACCTTTTATTTAAGTTGATTTCTATGTTAAACTGATAGCTATAGCGCTTCAATCTATCTATTTACATCACATTATAACAAATATGTAGGCGCTTGTCAATATATTTGTGATAATTATTTAGTAAAAAAACTCGAACCGCGAAATGTTCACAAAACCCGCGCTGCCGTCAAAGGCAACGCGGGTTAGTTACGTACCGGCGCGTATAA
>JAISKY010000274.1 GCA_031260745.1 Oscillospiraceae bacterium | reverse complement strand
GTTATTCCTGACAAGGACTTCGTCAGCAAACTTCTGACGATAACCGGCGCTCAGAACCGCGCGGTACTGTTCACGATAGTGCTTGGGCTACCGGCATTGATTGTAATCTTCGGCGTAATCGTGTGGGCGCGCCGCAAACACCTCTGATAAAATCAAAAATATGAATTAAAAATTAGCGTAATTGTTATAGCTAAGGTAATTTAGAAACGTAATTTGGAGAAACAAGATGTCACTTCACAAAGGATTTAGGTCAATAATAATCGCGCTGGGCGTAATCGTGGTGTGCGGTCTGGGCATATTCCTGATGATAAGATTCGTCCCGGAACGCGAGGACCCGAATGTGTCGCCGTCGCCTACCGACGCTCCGCCCGCCGTCTATATGGTTCAGGAGGACCCGGAACTGATGACGCGTATGGAGGTCGTGTTCGCAGACGGAGCGAGTATAAGCGTTGATTACTCCGTAGACGCGGACGAACGCTTTGTTTATACGGTTGAGCCTCCAGCGACATATTTCGCGTATAACACGTCAAAGTTCCGCTCTATGCGCTATACTACAAGCAGTATGACGGTCAAGGCAATCGTTGAGAAAGACGCGAAAGATAAAGCGAAGTACGGACTTGATACTCCGGAGGCCGAGATGACGCTGTCTTACTCAAACGGCAAAAAGGTGAAAATCTTTGTCGGCGACCCGACTCCGGTTGATATGAACTACTTCGCGTGTTCCGACCAGAGCGACGACGTGTATATAATCGGTAACTACTTGGCGTCGCTGTTATTGCGTCAGGAAAGAGAATACCGTATGATTGCCACGTTCCCGACGTATACGGAAGATGAGATTTACGAAAAAATCGACTGGGTACGACTTACGAAGCGCGACGGTACGGTGATTGAGATTCAGGGCAACGCCGAAACTTCGTTAGAGGACAATATCGCGATGTCGTACTATATGCTGTTATCCCCGGTGGAATCAAGCGCGAACGACGAAGTGGTACGCAGTCAGATTATGGACGTTGTCGCTCAGATACGGTATGTTAACATTGATACGGACATAAGACAGGACAAGTTGAAAGACTATGGACTGGATAAACCCGCAAGGCTTCAAATGCGCGATACCGACGGTAATATGATTGACATTATGGTCGGAAAGCAGAACGGCGGTACGGGCGGTTATTTCTATTGCGCGGACGCCGACCAGTATACGGCTTGCGTTGAGGACAACGAGGAACTTACGCTGTTACTGTACTCCCCCGAAGCGTTTGCGTGGATGGATATTAACTACGTAACTCTGATAAATCGCGCGATATGGCTGCAAAACATTCACAGCGTCGCGGCGATTGATTACGAGTACCACGGCGAAAGCTATCACCTTGAACTTTCGGAGTATGACGATGTTACGAACTCCGGTGTTGACGTTGTTCGCACCGTAGGTATACTTAACGGAAGTGACGTCAACGAGGACGATACGAAGCGGTTGTACGGGCGTACTTTGAATCTGCGCGCGGTCGGTGATGTCGCTCCGGGAACGGAACTCGGAGAGGCTGAATATGTTATTACGTTTACGCTACGCAACGGAGGTATGCGCCGACTGGAGCTTGTTCCGATGAATAACCGTCAGTACGCCGCTGTTGTGGACGGGGTCGCGGAGCACTACATCTACGCGGCGAATATTCAGAACTTTATTCAGGCAATCGAACGCATTAAGGACAACCGTCCCGTCCCGTTAGTCTACTACACCTAGCCGGCCGCGAATCGCGGCGGATATATGTTGAGATGCTAACCAACCCCTCGCAGCCCTGATGGCTGCGAGGGGTCCCCTATACTGATTTAGCCGCGAATCGCGGCGGATAAATGTCGAGCTACCAACCGCTCAACGTACAATCCCTCGCAGCCCTGATGGCTGCGAGGGGTCCCCTATTATACGGTTATCTAAAAAATCTCAAAATACCTATTGCCGTTTGTGTCGGTTTGTGTTATAATTGATAATACTCGTGCGGGAGTAGCCGATGGCTTTTCAGCCGTCCGCGCAGTCGTCAGCACGGCGGGTAATCTTTTTTACAACCCGCCCGGCAACGCGAAACCAGTGAACAATGAATAGTGAACAGTAAACGGTAAACTAATTTGGTGGTCTTTGCGGATTCCGCAGAGAGTTACGATTAGGCAACTGTTACCTGTTAACTGTTACCTGTTAACTGTTTTGGTCAGACGCACTTGTGGAGGTTTTACCAATGCAGGAACACCTAATGGAAGTGCGCGAGGTGCTGTCCGCACAAAGCGTCGGCATTGACGGACTGCCCAACGACGGCGCGGCAAGCCGATTAGCCGCGAACGGTCACAACAAGCTGAAGGAAGCTCCGAAAACTCCGATGATTCTGCGGATTTGGGCGCAAATTAGAGACCCGATGGTGCTGATTCTCGCGGCGGCGGGAATTGTTTCCGGAGTTTTCAAAGAGTTTGCGGATATGGCGATTATCTTCGTGGTAATCGTGCTTAACGCAACACTTGGAATCATTCAGGAGAGCAAAGCCGAAGCCGCGATTGAGGCTTTGCAGAAAATGAGCGCGGCGATGAGCAAAGTACGCCGCGGCGGAAGCGTCGTTACGATACCCTCGGAGGAGCTTGTAACCGGCGACGTAGTTTTGCTTGAAGCCGGCGACAGCGTTCCGGCGGACATTCGGCTTATCGAGTGCGCTTCGCTGAAAGTCGAAGAAGCCGCGTTAACCGGAGAGAGCGTTCCGGTAGACAAACACATTGACGCGCTTAAAATTGACGGCGCTGCGGATATACCTCTTGGCGACCGCAAAAATATGGCGTATATGGGAACTTCCGTCGTCTACGGTCGCGGAGAGGGCGTAGTTGTCCGGACCGGAATGGAAACGGAGATGGGCAAAATCGCCACCGCGCTTGCAGCCGCTGATGACGAGCGCACTCCGCTCCAACAGAAACTTGACAGCCTTAGTAAGGTTTTGAGTATGTCTGTAATCGCGATTTGCGTAGTTATATTCGCTATTGATATATTTCGATTCGGAACGGGGCAAATACTGGAGTCGTTCCTTACGGCGATTAGTCTGGCTGTCGCGGCGATTCCGGAGGGGTTAGTCGTAGTCGTAACGGTATTGCTAAGTATCGGCGTAAAACGTATGTCGGAGCGCAACGCGATAATTCGCCGCCTTACGGCGGTTGAAACCCTGGGTTGTACCGAGGTCATCTGTTCCGATAAAACCGGCACGCTGACCCAAAACAAAATGACGGTAGTCGAACACTGGGGCGAGGAATCCGCGATTAAGAAAACTATGTGGCTATGCAATGACGCTAGACTTAGCGAAAGCGGTAACATAGGCGACCCGACGGAAATCGCTCTGAAAGAGTTCGGAGTCGGTACAGATGACGCTCCGCGCGTCGGCGAAGCTCCGTTCGACAGTATGCGTAAGATGATGAGTACGCTTAATTCCGAAAAAGGCAAGGTCGTGCAGTACACCAAAGGCGCGGCTGACGAAATCCTGTCGCGATGTTCCGGGATTATGCGCGGCGGTGAAATACTGCCGATAACCGACGCTCACAAAGCGGAGGTACTTGCGGAGAATAAACGTATGGCGGACAAGGCGTTGAGAGTTCTCGCCGCCGCAGTCAAGGTTTACGACGAAATCCCCGCCGATACCTCGCCGGAGGCGTTGGAAAACAATCTGGTAATTGTCGGACTTGCCGGAATGATTGACCCGATTCGTCCGGAGGTTAAGGATGCGATTGACGAATGCGCCACCGCGGGAATAAGAGCCGTTATGATAACCGGCGACCACCGCGACACCGCTGTCGCGATTGCAAAAGACCTCGGAATCCTCAAAGACGGAGTTCTGGCGATTACCGGCTCGGAGCTGTCGCAAATCAGCGACGAGGATTTTGACGTTTCAAAGTACGGTGTTTATGCCCGCGTCCAGCCGGAGCATAAAGTCCGCATTGTCACCGCGTGGAAGAACGCGGGCAAAATCGCGGCTATGACCGGAGACGGAGTTAACGACGCTCCGAGTATTAAAACCGCGGACATCGGCGTCGGTATGGGAATCACCGGAACCGACGTTACAAAAAACGTAGCGGATATGGTACTCGCGGACGACAATTTCGCGACGATAGTAAGCGCGGTCGGAGAAGGCAGACGTATCTACGAGAATATCCGCAAAGCCGTACAATTTCTGCTTTCGTCGAACCTAGCGGAAGTTATAGCGATATTCCTCGCGACGCTTGGCGGATTCGCGCTGTTCCGTCCGATTCACATACTGTGGATTAACCTTGTAACCGATACGTTCCCGGCAATGGCGCTGGGAATGGAACCAGCCGAAGCGGACGCTATGCAAAAGCCGCCGCGCAGTTCCAAAGCCTCTATCTTCAGCGAGGGCTTAGGTATTGACACGATTTGGCAAGGCATTATAATCGCGCTTCTGACGCTTGTCAGCTACTTTATCGGCAACGGCAACTCGTTCGCGCCGAGCGCTGAGCCTATTGAAAAAACGGCGCAGACTATGGCGTTCCTGACACTGGCGATGTGCGAGGTATTCCACTCGCTGAATATGCGTTCCCGCAAGTTCTCGTTATTCACGTTAAAGGCGCAGAATGTCCTGTTATGGGGCGCGATGGTTTTAAGCGCGGCTTTGACGCTTATGGTAATCTATATTCCGGGGCTTAATACGGCGTTCTCGCTTGACCCGCTGACGCTTCCGCATTTGTTCATCGCGTTGGGACTCGCGTTCGCGATTATTCCGGTTGTAGAACTGAAAAAAGCGTTCAGCCGAATTATAAGCAAAAAATAGAGCGGAAATAAACGCTTAGGGCAGATTATCCGAGTTACGGATAATCTGCCCGTTAAAGTTTCTCTGCGCTGATAATTTCGTTTGAGATGTCGCGGAACTCGTCCAGCGTTACAGCTTTCGCGTAGCGGATTTTGTACCGCGAGGCGTTATATACGCCTTTCAGATACCACGCGAAGTGCTTTCTTGCCTCCAGACACGCGACGCGCTCGCCCTTTAGCTCGGCGGCTCGCTCCGTTTGTGCCATCGCCGTACGAATACGTTCCGCAAGAGTTATTTGACCGTCCTGACGCGGAGCAAACGCCCACGGATTGCCCATCGCGGCTCTGCCAATCATCGCGAGGTCCGCGCCGGTGTAGTCCATCACGCGTTTTGCGGAATCGGCGTCCGTTATATCGCCGTTCGCGATTACCGGAATACTCACCGAATTCTTAACGTCGCGAATGATGTCGTAGTCGGCAACGCCGGAGTACAACTGAGCTTTTGTGCGGCCGTGAACCGTAATCGCCGCCGCTCCGGCGGCTTCACACGCGGTGGCAAGCTCAACCGCGTTTATATTGGAGTTGTCCCAACCCTTACGCGTTTTAACCGTAACGGCAACCTTTGAGCCTACGGCGGCTACTATCGCGCTCACGATTCGCGCGGCAAGCGCGACGTCCGGCATCAGAGCGCAGCCGTCGCCGCTTTTTACAATCTTAGGCGTAGGACAACCCATATTTACGTCGATTATCTCCGGAGCCGCAAGGTCAAGCGCTTTCAAAGCGGCTTCCGCCATAACGTCCGGCTCGTGTCCGAATATCTGAACCGCGTATGGGAACTCACCGCGTCCGCGCGGAATCAGAGTTTTTGATTTTGCGTCCTGGTACACCAACGCTTTCGCGCTGACCATCTCGGAGTAAGTAATCGCGGCTCCGCGCGACTTGCAGACCTCGCGGAACGCAATATCGGTTATTCCCGCCATCGGCGCGAGTACCAGCGGCGACGACAGGTTAAATCGCTTTGTCATTCAATGACGCTCTAATCTTCGTCGTCCGTGGCGGGTACGGGTCTATGCGGAGCCTCCTTATTGCCTTGCGCTAAACGGTCAAGCGACACCGAAATCGCGTAGACAGAGCATTTATTATGCGCGTTGTCAAAAATAGCGCAAGTGTTTCCCAGGCATTTCTGCGACGCGTTGAACGGACAGCTTTTGTTATGTTTTGTAGATTGTCCAAATCCGGATGGTAACATAGTTTTATTCTCCTGTTAGTAATTTATTGTCAGTTGTACGGGGCAATGGTCAGAACCCATAATATCGGGGTGAATCGCGGCGGTTTCAATTTGCGGAGCAAGCCGCTCCGATGCGAGGAAATAGTCAATACGCCACCCCGCGTTCCTTGAACGCGCTCCGCCCATATACGACCACCACGTATACGCGCCGGGCAAATCGGGATAGAAGCGCCTGAACGTGTCGATAAATCCGCTGTCCAACAGCGTCGTCATTTTTCCGCGTTCCTCATCGGTGAAACCCGCGTTGCGGCGATTGGACTTAGGGTTTTTAAGGTCAATCTCCTTGTGGGCTACGTTCATATCACCGCAGACAACTACCGGCTTTTTCCCGTCAAGCAATAACAGGTAGTCGCGGAACGCGTCCTCCCAAGACATACGGTAATCAAGCCGGCGAAGCTCGTCCTGAGAGTTCGGAGTATACACGTCCACAAGATAAAAATCGTCAAACTCGGCGGTTATTACCCGACCCTCGCGGTCGTGTTCGGGATAGTCGATTCCGTAAGTCACCGAAAGCGGCTCGACCTTAGTGAATACGGCGGTGCCGGAATATCCGGCTTTCTCCGCGCTGTTCCAATACTGAGCGTAACCCGGCGTAAGAACCTCCGCCTGACCCTCGCGCATTTTAATCTCTTGCAAGCATAGCACGTCCGCGCCCGCAGCCGCGAAAAATTCATCGAAGCAACCGGATTTCATACACGCTCTAAGTCCGTTGACGTTCCAGGAAAATAATTTCATAATGCGCGTTCCGCTCCGAGTCTATAAATTTCTCTGCCTTGTTCAAGGAATTTGAGTTCGTAGTCCGTAAGCCAACCGTTCCACGGCAGGGATTCAGTTTCCGTAAGCGTGAAACCGGAGCGCTCCAGCGACTTTCGCGAGAACTCGAACAAGTCAAGATTATCCGTTTTGAAATAGATTTTGCCGCCGTCCGTCAGGACCGACTTGTAAAGCTCCAAAAATCCGGGAGCCGTAAGTCTGCGCTTAACGTGACGATTACCCGGCCACGGGTCGCAGAAATTAATGTAGATACAAGAAACCTCGCCGGGACGGAAAAACTCCGTAAGTTTCCCCGCGTCCTCCGCGATAAACCTGACGTTGCCGATTCCCTCGGCGATTACGCGCTCCGCCGCGATGACCAAAGCGTTTTCCTCGCGTTCCATCGCGATGAACAGCGTGTCGGGCTTGGCGTTAGCCGCCTGAACGATAAACGAACCCTTGCCGCAGCCGACTTCAAGCTCGCAGATTCCGACTCCCGCCTCTTGGTGTGACGCTTCCGCGTTGCCGGGTGATACGGCGGCGAGTTTCCCCGCGCTGTAAGCGTTGAGTAAAGCTCGGAACTCCGCGGTATCGCGTAAAACGCTACCGCCGACGTTAGCGAGCCTAACGCCGAGGTTTTTCTTTTTCCGCATTCGCCCCATAAACACCAAAATAAACTATTAAAGTATAATTATTATAACACACTTTAAGGATTTGTCAAGCCTATTTGCATCAGGTGTCACGGCAAACTGCATTTACTTTACCCAGCTGCGGTTGATAGCCGTGCTGTGCCGCGAGAATGAAAGTTTTGGGCTAAAGAAGTATTTATTAACACTCTTTGGAGCTTTGAGATAAATGAGTATTGTAAAATCCGCAATAGTTCGTATTTGGAGGATTGAATTAGTAAGCAATTCGCGATATAATGCTATTAGCGATAACCCGCCAAAGAAATATTAAGGGAGAGAAATTATATGAATCTGTCGTCTTGCGGAATCGACTGCGCCGCCTGTAAATTCACGGCCGAGAAAAACTGTCCCGGTTGTCACGCCGTTAAAGGCAAACCGTTTTGGAGTGCTGACGGAGATTGCGATTTGTACACCTGCGCCGCCGATAAAGTCGTACATAACTGCGGTAAATGCAGCGAGTTTCCTTGCGGTATGCTGAAACAATGGGCTGAGAGCGAAAATCCAGAGCGGATTGAGAATCTTAGGAAATAGATTTGCCGTCATCGGAAATCGGCTCCATCGCGGACGCTATTTTCACGCAGTTCTTGCGGTGAATCGCTTTGTTGTAAGCGGAATCGTAGTGGTTCCTCGCGAAACGGTCGAGTTTACGCAGCAAGACAACGGCGACGGTCGCAATCCCGCAGAGCTTGT
>JAISKY010000248.1 GCA_031260745.1 Oscillospiraceae bacterium | reverse complement strand
CTTGTTTCTACGAATATTCGCGCTCATTGGGTCAAGCGTCACGCTTGCGTCGTAGCTTGTCGGAGTTCCCTCCCATTGCTCCGGTCCGCTCCCGAACTCATACGCCGCGAGCGCCGGAATTGTCGTTGTCGCCGTCAGCGTAACCGCTAACAGCAGGGTTATTAGCTTTCTCATTTTTTGGAAATTACCTTTCTTAATAATAATAGATTTTTATGCGTCGGGTTGTCAAATGTTTTCGCTATCACCCTCTTTCACGCGTTCGTTCGCAAGTCGGCAGTAATCGGGGTTGAGGTCAATCCCGATATAGCGTCTGCCGAGCTTTTTAGCCGCTACTCCGGTCGTTCCGCTCCCGAAAAACGGGTCGAGAACAATGCCATTTTCGGGACTTCCCGCGAGTATGCAGGGCGTAATTAGCTCAACCGGGAACGCCGCGAAATGCGCTCCGCGATACGCGCTAGTGCTGACGCTCCACACATCGCGGAGGTTGCGGGTAGTCGGCGGCTCGAAGTCGGGTCGAGCGGCGCGAGGTAGGTTAATTTTCTGCGTAGCCTGTCCGGGAATACCGTTAGCGTATTTGTTATCGGCGGAGCGTCCGCGTTTCATTCGCTCGATTGTTGACGCGGCGACGGGCGGCCTAACCGCGTCTTGGTCGTAGTAGTAGCGCGGCGACTTCGACAACAGCAAAATATGCTCATACGAGCGAGTAGGTCGGTCGCGGCAGCTTTCGGGCAGCGCGTTCGGCTTATGCCAGATAATGGCGCTCCTGAGATACCATCCGTCATCTCGCAACGCAAACGCCAGCGCCCAAGGCACGCCTATTAAGTCCTTCGCCTTACAGCCTTTCGGCGTTCCCGCTCTCGGCACGCTGTTTTGCGCTTCGGGTCTGTTGGCTCCAACGCCCGGATTTTTCGATTGCTGTCTCGGCGCGTTTGTCCCGGTCGCGTAAGTATCCGCAATGTTCACCCACAGCGTACCGTCGCCGCGCAACACTCGCTTGACCTCTCCGAACACGCTGACCAGCCTAGATATGTATTCGTCCGGGGTAGTTTCAAGCCCGATTTGCCCGTCCACGCCGTAATCGCGCAGTCCGTAGTACGGAGGGCTTGTCACGCAGCAGTTAATGCTTTCAGTCGGGAGCGTCCTCAAAATCTCAAGCGCGTCGCCGCATATAATCCTGTTTTCGTCCATAACGCGCCCTCCCTAAAAATCCACCTCGAAACGATATTTGCCGCCGTCGCCGCAAACGATATGCTGAAAAATTCTGTCGCCGTATCTGACCGTCACGGTCTTTCCGAATAACCGTTTTGCCGCCAGTCTGTCAAGAACTAGAATAAAACTGTCGCTCGACGTTTTACCCTCAAATTTGGTTAGGTCAATAATGGTACTGCTAAGAGCTACGCGGGTTTTGCCGATTGGGAGCGCTTTTCCGTTTTTTAGAACGACAACCTTGACGTTACGGCGCAGGAACAAGCAATACGCAAGTCCGCATAGAGCAACTATCGCCGCGCATAAGGCTATCGGGAACAGATTAGCGGATTTTTGAGTTTCCTCCGGCAAATCCGTGACAGCAACAGGCTCCGGTGTATTTTCCGGAGTTGGCGTAGCTATTTGCGTACCCTCAAAATATGCGATATAGAGGGTTTTGCCCGTGATTAGTTTGGTAATCGTACCTTTGTATTCCGCAGTAGTGACGTACCCGGTTACGACGGTCTTACTGCCGGTCGCGGTATAGGTCGCGAACGCTGTGTAGTATTCCGGTAGAACATCGTAGTCAACCGCGGCGGTATTGCCCGCTTTCCAGTCAACATTAGCGAGGGTCAGAGTTCTGCCGTTGTCAGTAATTGTCTTGGGTATCAGCGACGTGTCCGCGCTCGACAAATTTGGATATTCGCGCGTTGCCGAAACGGTGTAGCTGTTCGTCTTTGTTCCCGCCGTTTCCACCTGAATCGTGGAAATATCCAGTGCGAGAACGCCGCAATAGCCGTCGTTGTCGGCAAAGTCAAGCGTCGGAGTAAGCTGCCCGATAATATCGGTCATATCTTTTGTTTCGGTTTCGACGGTAACGGCCTCGGAATGTTCACGCATATCTGCGGTAGATGTTTCCTTTTTAATTACGTCCGTAATCTCGAAACGCCAGCCGTCACGCTTGAACGGGGCGCGGGGTATAAGCTCCGGGTTTTCGTTTTCGCCGAGTTCGTAAGTCTTAATAATCCAGCGTATTCCGTTTTCCTCTACTCCGCGAACGTCCACCGGGTATAGTAAATCCGGCGCAACCTCCGGCTCGGTGTCCGGAGTAACGACGGGTAGCTCCGGCGCGGGTTGTTCAAATGTCGGTGGTAATATTGGCTCAAATGCGTTTACCGGTGCCGTTGCCGTTGGCGCGGGGTAGCTCGGCGGCTCTCCGTTGTGGAGCGCGTCCACCGTATCCGTGGCGTATGCCGCGACGCTCCCGAATAGGAGCGCGGCGGCGATAATTAGCATAATTATTATGCGTGTTAATGCGTGTTTCATTGCTCAAGTTCCTCACTTTCGTTTTCATATAGCATTAGTTTTTCCTTAGCCCAATCGGGCAGTTTTTCGGGGTTTGCTACGCCGTGGAAATCGTTCCGGTTCCACCTAGCGTCCTCGCCGTCGTACAGACATTTCGCGTACACGGCCCTACCGCTCAAATTGGGGTTTACTCCGAAGCCGTGTTTTGCAATCCAAAGCTGATTCTCCGGCTCCTTAGCCCACGGCGCGAGTGCGGAGGATTTTAACACGAGAAGCTCTCCGGCGTAATTCCGGTTTGCGCTGTTTTTGAAACAGTTCTTTTCGGTCAGTAACGGCGGTAAATCCGAAATCACGTTTTGGATTGTTTCCTGCTCCAAACCCATTGACATTACGGGAATGTTCATACGAACAGCGGCTCGAATCTCGCCGCGCATACCCTCGGATATGCGGTCGCCCGCTACCCACAGTTCGTCGCATTTTGACAGCAAGCCAAGCCCTAGTTTCAGAGCTTGCTTGCGTTCCTCCGGCTCGTTTTCATCAAGATATATGAAATTGACGAGCGGAGTGACCGGAATAATCGTTTCTCCGGTCAAGCGTCCGAGCGAGTACGCGTGTTCGCAAGCGTCTATCGCGGCTTGCTTGTTGCGCTCCATTTCCTCCGGTGTGTCCGCCCGATATGGCGAACAAATATAGACAAGTCTCATAGGCAGTCCTCACTTTCCTCAATATAACTGATTATTTTTACCATTCCAGTTCTTCCTCATCTTCTTCCTCGTCCCCATCGTAGGAGCCGAACATCGACAACTGCTCGTTTTCGGGCGGTTTCAGATTACGGACTTTCTCGGCGCAGGACGCGAACGATTTAAGATAGCCCTCCGCCCGTTCGTGGCGGCGCATCGTCACTAGGTCGTCGCGTTTTATAGCGTCGTACAGACCCTGCGCGTAGTTGATTACGTTGCGTATGCAAATTTGCTTCGCCTGTTTCGGGTTAATGCTCTCGACACGCCTACACAGGAACTTATAATCGGGGTCAGCAAGGTAACGCTCTAGCGAAGCCGCCGCGTTTTTGCGTATTTCGTCGGTTCGAGCCATATAGCGCGGGTCTACCTCCGGAGGCTCGTCGCGGTAATAGACGTTTGGGTATTCGCTCGGTTTCATCGTTTCCTCAATCTTATGCTTGTAATAAAAAATGTGGTTGCGGATAAGATTGAGGTTCACGCCGTCAGCCCAAAACGGGTCCTGACCTCCGTGCGTGTAGTAGCGCTCCCATTGGTCGAACTCCTGCGAGAGCGACTGCGCGTAATCTTCCTGTTGAGCTTTTTTCGCCAATTTTTCATCACCTCCAAATCAAAAAATGCCGCCTATTGTCCGGAAAAGATTTCGCTTTTCGGAACGACAACAGGCGGCGGAGTAGACGCGTTCGTTTGCGTAACTGCGGGAGGTATGTCGGGCGGGTCGTACAGCTTGCCGCCAGTCAACAGCCAAATTATGGCGGCTACGATAATTAGAACGTAGAAACAAAGCTCCACAATCCTCGCGGGTGAGCGTTTCATCATTTTTCGCTCCCATCCTCGTCGTCGCGGACTTCGCTTAATCTCGCATCGCCGCAAGCGGCAATGCTCGTCCGCTCCGTCGCTCCTCCTCTCTGGCTCGAAACGCTTCGCTGGTTTCTCGCCAGTACGTCAATGATGTCCGGGCAGAGTTCGTACAACTGCAACAACCGCCGCGACAGTCCGCAGGGCTTGACTGCGCCGGAAGTCCACAGCCTGACCGTCATCGGCGAGACGTTCATCAACAGCGCGAGCGTCTTTTCGTTGAGTTTCAGCCGCTTAATCAGCGCTTTGACCGTTTCCGGCGTATAATCCGGCGTTGCCGTGACGTTAGTGAGCGCTCTGAGTGTGTTTTTCATATTGTTTTACTCCTTTTTTTATTCAAAAATTTGGGTTACGCTTCATTCGGCGCACCAAGAATCCAAAACGGACCGTTCGCGCCGGGGTGTTTGTGCGCCTCGTCAATGATTATTGACAAGTCCCACTCCTGCTCGCTACGATTTTTCTCGCGGGGTCTGCGACTAGGATTTTGCCTTCGCTAGTCACTCCGCGCAATACGATAAAGTGACCGACTTTGGTAAAATGCCCCTTTTGCATAATCGCGACTATCAGCTTGCCCCTCGCAAGAGCGTCAACGATTTTTTGCGGCTCGTTCCGGGACGCGTAATCCACGGTCAGCCCGAAATGCTTTGCGCCGTCCGGGATTAGAGCGTGGTAACTGCCGTTGCCCTCGCACTTATAGCCGTTTTGGTACGCCCACG
>JAISKY010000224.1 GCA_031260745.1 Oscillospiraceae bacterium | reverse complement strand
AGGGCAATACTGTCGCCGGCAGCGGCAGTAACGGCGGTGAGGTTTTACGCCGGACAAGAGAGCTTAACACGGTAATTGGCGCGTTCAGACCAAACTACACGCTTAACGACGACGAAATGACATACGAGAAATTCAAAGAGTTTATGGCGAAATACGAAGCGGAAAAAGCAGAATTGCCGCCGAAGTACGACCTTCCGGAGTTCAAAAGCGCGGTAGCAAAGAAAATAACAGACGGCACCAGACCTCAAAGCCTCGTAAGCCGCGAGGAAGTCGCGATTATGATTGAACGCGCCATTAAAACCTAATCGTTACAGAATATTTTACATAGAATTTGCACAGAACTGATTCTGTTTATATTAGTTTCGCTTCCTGTACGTCAAACAGCTTTTCCAACTGTTTGATTATCTGTTCGCGTATAGCGTCGTTACCTGACGAAGTCATAATAATGCGCGACATAGAATTGTCCTCCGCAAGCGCGCTGACGTACAAACTGTCAATATTGTACCCGCGTTTTGTGAATAAACCTACAACGCGTGACAGAACTCCCGGCCTGTTCATTACAACGATGGAAAGCGTAAAATTCTTGACTTCCATTCTGTTTCTACCTCACAATCATATCGTCGAACGAACCGCCGGCGGGAATCATCGGCAGAACTTTCTCGTCAGGGTCAATTAAACATTCAATAATTACGGGTAATTTTCCGCCGAACGCTTTTTCCAGCGCGGAATTTAATTCTGTAATAGTTTCCGCGCGGTATCCCGCTCCGCCGAAAGCTTCCGCGAGTTTAACGTAGTCCGTTACCCGATTCAATGTAGTGTTTGAGTAGCGTTTTCCGTAGAATAATCCCTGCCATTGACGTACCATACCCAGTACGTTGTTATTCATCACAATCACGACTACGGGAAGATTGTGCATTACCGCCGTAGCAAATTCGTTGAGGTTCATGTGGAAACTTCCGTCGCCGGTAAACAGAACGGTTCGCGCTCCTCCCTTAGCCACAGACGCTCCGATTGCCGCGCCCAGACCAAATCCCATCGTCCCGAGACCTCCGGACGTTAAAAACGTGCGAGGTTTAGCAAAATCATAGAATTGCGCCGTCCACATCTGGTGCTGTCCGACGTCTGTCGCGATGACCGTATCGTCACTCGTAAAGCTCCGTACTGTTCGTATGATATTTCTTGGGGTAAATTCTACATCGGATTTTGGTTCAAGTTCTATAGACTCCGCGCGATGAAATTCTGTACGAGCCGTCCACTCGGAACGCGTCCGCTGATTTACCAACGCGGAAAGCCGAGGCAGAGCGTCTGACATATCGCCTCTGACCTCAACATTACAGTCTATGTTTTTATTAAGCTCCGCGGCGTCAAGGTCTATATGGATAATTTTCTTTCCGGATTCGTATTTTGTTTTACTGCCGGTCGCGCGGTCGGAGAAGCGTACGCCTACGCCGATTATCAAGTCCGCTTCAGCGTTCATTCCGGACGATAGATATACGCCGTGCATTCCGGTCATACCCAATTTGCGCGGATTGCGATAATCCATCGCGGAAAGCCCCATCATCGAGAATCCAACGGGCGCGTCTATTCTGTCCGCGAACTCGTTAAGCGCGTCGTAGGCTTCAGCCGTTACAACTCCGCCGCCCGCGTAGATATACGGACGCTCAGAGCCGTTGATTAATTCCGCGGCCGCTTTCAGGCTTTCCTCACTCGCGAGTTTCGGTGGGAACAACGGGCTTGGCATACCTCCGAAAAACTCCGTTTCTGTTTCCTGTATGTCTTTTGGAATATCCACCAGAACAGGACCCGGTCTGTCGGAGCAAGCGATACAAAACGCTTCGCGCAGAATATTTTCAAGTTCGCGGACGTCTTTAACGATGTAATTATGCTTCGTAATCGGCATAGTTACGCCCGCAATGTCAACCTCCTGAAAACTGTCTTTGCCGATAAGCGGCAGCGCCACGTTTCCGGTAATAGCGATGAGCGGCGTAGAGTCAAGATACGCCGTAGCAAGCCCCGTCACGAGATTTGTAGCTCCGGGGCCGCTGGTCGCGATTACTACTCCGGCTTTGCCCGCCGCGCGCGCGTAACCGTCGGCGGCGTGAGCCGCGCCCTGCTCGTGAGCCGAGATATAATGCTTAATCTGTCCGGAGTATTTGTAAAGCTCGTCATACAGGTACAGCACCGCTCCGCCCGGAAACCCGAATACGTCCGTTACTCCATGAGCAATCAGAGTTTCAACGACGATAGCGGCTCCTTTTAGTTTCAAACTGAATCAATCCTCTCTCTGGATAACTTATAACCCGACAGCTCGCTTTCCGCGTTCGCTGTCGGGCGTTCACCGCTAGAATTATAGCACAGCATTATCCTCTTGTCAACCCTAAAATCAAAAAGCAGTATATTTTTTGATAAACTCACATATTTTGAGCATAGTCGTCCGTGACAAAAGCGGATACCTGTTTTGGTATCCGCTTTTAATCATATTGAAAACCGAATCAACCGAGGATTTTCGCCAAGTCCGCTTCAGGTGTGCTAATCGGAGCAATACCGAAATTCTCCACGAGGAAATTCAGAACATTGGGCGATACGAACGCCGGGAGGCTCGGACCTAGCAGGATATTCTTAATGCCGAGATACAAAAGCGTCAGTAGAATACTTACGGCTTTTTGTTCGTACCACGAAATCACGAGCGACAGCGGTAAATCGTTTACGCCGCACTCAAAAGCCTCCGCAAGGGCGACCGCGACTTTAATCGCCGAGTACGCGTCATTGCACTGCCCCATATCCATAATGCGCGGCAACCCGCCGATTGTTCCCAAATCCAAATCGTTGAAGCGGTACTTACCGCAGGCAAGCGTAAGAATTACGGAGTCAGACGGAGTTTGTTTCACGAAATCGGTGAAATAGTTGCGTCCCGGCTTAGCTCCGTCACAACCTCCGACGAGGAAAAAGTGTTTGATTGCTCCGCTTTTCACCGCTCCGACAACCGTGTCCGCAACGCCCAGTACAGTACCGTGAGCAAATCCCGTTGTTACCTCGTGACCTCCGTTTATTCCGGTCAGTTCGCGGGTTTCGGAGTAGCCGCCAAGCTCCAGCGCTTTCGCAACGACCGCCGAGAAGTCTTTGTCGTCGCCTATGTGGACAAGCTCCGGAAATTCCACCGCCGAGGTTGTAAACACGCGGTCTGAGTAGCTCGCTTTAGGCGGCATAAGACAGTTCGTAGTGAACAGCACCGGCGCGGGAATAGCCTCAAACTCCTTTTGCTGATTTTGCCACGCCGTACCGAAATTGCCTTTTAGCTGCGAGTGCTTTTTAAGCTCCGGATACGCGTGGGCAGGCAGTAACTCTCCGTGAGTGTACACGTTAACGCCCTTGCCGTCAGTTTGCTCTAACAGCAGCTTCAAATCGCGTAAATCGTGTCCGCTGACGACTATAAACGGACCTTTTTCTACGGTCAGCGTAACGGTAGTCGGCGCGGGAGTTCCGTAAGTTTCGGTGTTCGCCTTATCAAGCAACTCCATACACGCGAAATTCACTTTCCCGGTTTCCATTACAAGCGGCAGTAGTTCGTCCATACCGTAATCCGGCTCCGCGATTGCCGACAACGCTTTGTAGAAGAATGCGTTGACCTCCGCGTCCGAGTACCCAAGTACGGCGGCGTGGTAAGCGTACGCGGCAATTCCGCGCGTTCCAAGCAAAATCAGGGTTTTCAGCGAGCGTATATCCTCGTTAGCGCCCCAAAGTTTGCTAAGGTCGTATTTCTCGTTTTGGTCAGCGCGGGCGATTAATGCGTTGAGCGAACTCTCGTCAAAGTTTACATTTGTAAGCGTCGCGAACAAGCCTTCCATAATAAGTTTGTCCGTAGCCGCGCTCGGCGATTTCGTGTTACGCGCGAGCGAGATTAACGCGCCCGTAAGTTCGTCCTGAAGATTTCCGACCGCGGCGGTTTTGCCGCATACTCCCGCGCCGCCCGAACAGCCGCGACCTCCCGCGGTTTGCTCACACTGGTAGCAAAATAGATTCGCCATAATGATTTCCTCCTGTTTTGTATTGACTTTATGGCATTATTGTACTATAATTTATAGTGTTAGTCGGTTGCATTTCCAACAGGAGGCGAAAAAAATGAAAAATATTTTTGAAATTTTGAAAAACTGTCCCTTGTTTTCCGGAATAGCCGAAACGGATTTGTCAGCGTTACTCGCGTGCCTGAACGCCAAGCAAATCGGTTTCGAGAAAAACGATTTCGTCTACCTTGCCGACGATACCGCCGCGAAAGTCGGTATCGTCATTGAGGGCGGAGTTAACATCATTCAGGAGGATTACTGGGGCAACCGAATGATTCTTTCTCACGTCGAGCCGGGCGAACTGTTCGGCGAGGTGTTCGCGTGCGCGGGAGTTCCGAAACTCCCGGTCAGCGTAGTCGCCGCCGTCAGGAGCGAAATTCTTCTGATTGACGTGGCTCGGATTGTCACTACTTGCTCGTCGGCTAGCGAGTTTCACTCCGGAATGATTCGAAACCTGATGCGGATATTAGCCCGCAATAATCTGGCAATGATACAAAAAATGGAGCATATAACCAGGCGTTCAACTCGCGAGAAGTTGTTGTCGTATCTGTCCGCGAGAGCTAAAGAGCTTGGAAACTCCAAGTTCGATATACCGTTCAATCGCCAGGAAATGGCGGATTATCTTGCCGTTGACAGGAGCGCGATGTCCGCCGAACTATCAAAAATGCGTGACGACGGTTTACTGACCTACGACCGTAACCACTTTAACCTGACGCAAAAGTCAAACTCGGAAAGCTAATAAAAGCAAAATGGCGGACACAATATGTCCGCCATTTTATTATCAAATATAAAAAAATAAAAAAATTTTATAAAAACACTTGACAAATACGTTTTACTGGTGTAGAATATACGCATATTACATTTGTAAAACAGAGGTGAACTATTATGAACACTGCCGAACGCATATCTAACGCCGAGCTTGAAATTATGAAACTGTTATGGCGTGAGAACAGACCGATGTCGTTTACGGAAATTCGCGTCGCCTTTCAGCAGACCTCGCGGTGGGACAAATCCACGATTGTTACGCTGATTCGCCGCCTTGCGGATAAGGGCGTACTTACGGCCGAGAAGCGCGGAGTGCTGTATTATACTCCGAACATATCCGAGGCAGAGTACGTTCGCGCGGCGGAACAGCAAATGCTTGACAAACTCTACGGAGGAAGCGCGAAGCGGTTTGTCACCGCGCTTGTGACCGGAGGTAAGCTCAGCGAAGCCGACATTGACGAGCTGAAAGCGTACTTCAAAATGGAGGGCGGAAACGATGCCTAACGAATGGAGCAACGCGTTCCGCGCGTTGATTACAATGTCGCTTACCGGCAGCGCGATTGCCGCGATACTGTTCGCGATTAAGCCGCTTGTAAAAAACCGTCTGCCGAAAACGGTTCAGTATTATATGTGGCTTATCGCGCTTGCCGCGCTTGTTATACCGTTTTCGGAATTTGTCGTACTGCCCGTAAAAACCGTAGTTCCCACGGTCAGTGAGATTGTAAGCGAGAACGTCCGCTCCGGCGGCGAGATTATGAACAGGGCGGCGGTTGAGATTACGGGTCAGCGGTATTCCGCACTTCCCGCGCCGGAAAAAGTAAACGCAGAAAGCCAAGTATATTGGAAACGGTTCAACTGGAATTTCCTGATTTCGTATGCTCCGGCATACTCGATATTGGCGTTGTTATTCCTGCTGTTAGGTTATTTCAGATTCCTGTTCAAACTGCGCCGACGCAGGATTCCCGCCGAGACCGCGGAATTAGCGGTACTTGCGGAGTTAACCGCTGGTCGCAAATCGCCGAAGTTGTATCGCAACGAACTTGCGGCTACGCCTATGCTGATTGGGTTGTTCCGCCCCGCGATTGTACTGCCCGACAAGGAATATTCGGAGGTTCAACTTGAAAATATACTGCGCCACGAGCTTACTCACTACCGACGGCGCGACATTTGGCTAAAATGGCTTGCGGTGTTAGTGTGGTCGTTTCACTGGTTCAACCCCGTCGCGTGGCTAGTACGGCGCGAGATTGACCGCGCTTGCGAGCTTGCCTGCGACGAAGCGGTTATTGCGAATCTCGACGCAAACGGCAAACAAAACTACGGAAACACGCTGATTTCGGTAGTCGCGGCTACCAAAATGCCGCGCGCCGTATTCTCTATGACTATGTGCGAGGAAAAGCGCGCGCTAAAAGAAAGGTTAGGCTCAATTATGAAAAGTAAAAAGCATACAAAACTCACGATTACACTCTCGGCGGTACTGTTAGTCGCAATCACCGGAGCGGCGGTGCTGATTGGCGCGTCAGGCGCAGAAAATACGAACGAATATACGCAATTTCTCACAGTCGGCGAAAAGACAGAGATTACACGCGGCGTAATGGACGACCTCAACTCGGCGCTCAATGTTAGATTCTTTGAAACTTCGGGACCATTAGTTTGCGATATTGAGATAGTCTATTTGGCTGACGGCGAGGACACAGAAGTAACAGCGGTCAGCGAACTACTGGAACTGTCGAAATCACTGACCGCGCGGATACCGTCCGGCAGTACGTACATTGTCAGAGCGACCGCCGCCGGAAACACCGGAAATTTAACGCTGAGTATTGTTCAGGCGATTAGCGCGACGCCCGAGGACGCTGTTAAGTATGACATTCTCAAGAACAACGGCGAGATTAGTACGATTATGCAAATCGACACTCTGCCGGGCGCCGTCGAAGCGGGAAAGGTATTACCTACGGGTGAAAACGCCGCTTATGTCTACGCGGTATACACTCTGCCCGACGGTTATTGGACATATTTTTATATTTTGGAACGCGGAGATTCGCAAAGCGCCTGGGAAATTACGGCAAAATACCGGAGCGATACGCTACAAGACCCGAACGCAAGTCCCGCTCCGCTCTCCGCGCCGATTCTGACATTGTACGCCGAGGACGGCGCGGAACTGCCAAATCTCTCTGATTACGCGAAAGAGGGTCTACGCTTATTCGAGGTTTCCGATACTGTACTTATATCCGTAACAGTTCCGTACGGTACAAAGGAAACCGGCGTTTATTGGTCTGAAAACGGCGCGGACGGCGGCGGGAGAGCAGACCCGTACCTAGTATTCAGCTCGTCTGAACTTGAAACAATGACGGTTTCGTATACCTGGAAAATCTCGGATTACTACCCCGACGGAATCAACGGTAGTATGTGGGTTGTTTATACGGACACAAACGGCAAAATATATAACGCAACCGCGGGTATGAGTTTCCTGAACATACTCTATCCGTCAGAATCAGGCGATTATCCAAACGGCGGACTTACCGATACTACTGCCGTTTACATCGTCCGCAAGCACCTGCTAGCGGAGCGCGACGACGATTTCGAGCTTTGGAACTCTACTGTCGTACCCGAGCTTCGCTTGGACGACCCGACGTTCAACCGAAACGGAACTTTCGGCGTGAACAGTCTGACGATTGACAGCGTTTATGTCTCCGCCGAGGAAACCGCTCGTATTCAAGCAATGTATCGCGGCAGTGATTTGGCGCGGAAGCGCGGTTGGTCTGACGCGTACATCTCGAATATGGTCGCGGTTGCGGTTAATTACACGGTCGATTATGACAATTCCAAAGTTCCGAACACAGGCGGTCAACTGTCGCAGTATTTCTATCTGTCGCGGGACGCGGAAAACTCGCAATCGAATACTCCGTGGCTGATATTTGATATAATGTCGCCGGGCGGGCAGTCTGATACGGCATACGAGGCGTTCCGACAGATAATCGCTCATTATAATAAGATTGGAACGGACAAGACGATAAAGTACATCGCGATTGACACGGCGAATATTCCGGCTCAGGTCGAGGCACAGCTTATTCCGGCTGTACAAAAAGCGTCGGACGAGAACGTTTGGGAGTTACTGCTTGACACATATGACGGTCTGGCTGAAAAAGGCTACATATCGGACATAACGGCGGACGACAGTATCAGCGAGGGTATACTGTTTTGGTTCTCCGAAGTAAACGCCGAAGACAACACAATGAAGGTCAGAGCGTCAAGGTTCAGCTCGCCGAAAGATAGTGTCGGCGCGGAGGTTACGGTTAGTATTTACTTCACCAAATGGAAAGTAACCGACGTTTCCGGACTGTGGAAGTCATAAACAAGAGCAGAGATACCTAATTGGTATCTCTGCTCTATTTATTTCAGGTCATACGCTTTTAGGAACTTCCAAATCTGCGTGGGTCTGCCGTCGATTGTTACGGTAACGGGCGCGTAACTCCAGCCCTCAACATTTTCGGGGTCAACTCCCGCCGCGATAAACGGCTCCGGATTCAGCGCGAATACTACGTCTTTATCGTTTGTATTCATATCCTTAGCCCACTCAAACATATTACCACCGCCGAGGTCAACATTGAAGTGGTCCATTTCGGTATGATAGCCGATTGCCGAGCGGTAGTTTTTAACGATTTGCTCAAACGCCGCCAACGGAGTCGCTTCGCCCTCCGGAGCAAGTTTTTTATCGCCCAATTTCGCTCCGATTGTCAACATTCCGGCGTCGTCAATCAAATAGTTGTCCGGAAGTTTGCTGTCGTCAAGCCCAGCGTTGTAAAACGCTCCCGGGTGCATTTCAAACATAACGTCACGGCGGGGGCTTTTGTCCGAATCGCCGCTCCAGATGAACCAAATCGCTCCGTCCGGCGAGTTCAGCGACCAACCGTTATTAGTTTCGTTTTCCCTCAACCGCGCGGGAATAATGTTCAGCACCTCGTCAAACGATACCGAGGCCTGTTGTCCCACCACGTCAAGCGTACCGGAGCAAGCCGAAAGCGTCAGTAAGACGAATACCGCGATAATTATTATCTTTTTCATAATTGAACCTCTCTTGTCGGTTTGAATCGTTTCAGTCTAAGCGCGTTCGTCAGCACGGACACGGAGCTTAAACTCATTGCCGCCGCCGCGAATATCGGGTTTAACAGCGACCCGCCGAATAAATGCAGAACTCCCGCCGCGATTGGGATTCCGATTACGTTGTAGCCGAACGCCCAAAACAGATTTTGCTTAATGTTGCGGATTGTACGCTTGCTTAGGTTAATCGCGGTCGGAACATCCATCAAATCGGAGCGCACAAGTACGATGTCTGCGGACTCGATGGCTACGTCCGTGCCGGAACCGATTGCGATACCAATATCGGCTTGAGCCAACGCGGGAGCGTCGTTTATGCCGTCGCCGACCATCGCGACTTTGCGACCCTCGGCTTGCAGTTTTTTTACTTCGTTGGATTTATCCCGCGGCAAAACCTCGGACAGTACGCGGTCAATACCGACTTGTCCGGCAATCGCGGCGGCTGTTTTTTTATTGTCGCCGGTAATCATCGCGACCTCTATTCCCATCTCGTGCAAACTCGCGACCGCGGCGCGGCTTGATGGTTTTACCGTATCGGCGACAGCGATAATCCCCGCGTAAACGTCGTCAACAGATACGAAAACGGGAGTTTTGCCTTCGTCAGCTAACTCGTCGCCCAGTTGTTTATCCGCGTTGGCAAATTCGGCGCGTCCGGCTTTGACGAGTTTGCCGTTAACCGTTGCCTGAACACCTAAACCCGTAACGGACTCAAAATCAAACGCGGAGTAAATCTCGGTGGCTGATTCGACAATCGCAAGCCCAAGCGGGTGTTCCGAGAGTTTTTCAACGCTCGCCGCAAGGTTAAGCAAATCGCCGCCGCCTATAACGTCTGTGACTTTAGGTTTGCCCTCCGTAATTGTTCCGGTTTTGTCAAATACGATTGTGTTTATTTTGTGGGCGGTTTCCAACGCTTCGCCGCTTTTAATCAAAATACCGTTTTCCGCGCCTTTACCTGTGCCGACCATAATCGCGGTCGGCGTAGCTAAACCTAACGCGCACGGACAAGCGATAACCAGTACGGAGATAAAAATCGTCAGCGAGAACTCCAAATCTCTTGTTCCGGCGAACCACGCGATTCCCGCCGCAAGCGCAATCAGGCAAACCGTAGGTACGAAGTACCCCGAAACAATATCCGCGAGTTGAGCAATCGGCGCTTTACTGCCCTGAGCGTCCTCAACCAACTTGATAATCTGAGCCAACGCCGTATTCGCGCCTATTTTCTCGGCTCTGAACTGAATAGTACCCGTAGTGTTAATTGACGCGGCGTACACGAGGTCGCCCGCGCTCTTGTCAACCGGCATACTCTCCCCGGTCAGCATAGCCTCGTCGATTGCCGTGTGACCGTCAGTTACCGTACCGTCTACCGGGATTTTCGAGCCGGGTTTCACGACGATAATGTCGCCAATTTCCACGTCTGAAATCGGTATTTCTATTTCCTCGCCGTTTTGAACGACAATCGCGGTTTTCGGAGCAAGACCCATCAGCTTTTTAATTGCCTCGCCGGTTCTGCCCTTTGAAACGGCTTCAAGCGATTTGCCAAGCAAAATCAGCGTAACAATCACGCCCGCGGTTTCAAAGTACAGCGACTCGACGGCTTTGAAATTACCGGATATGATTTGGATTATATTATAAACGCTGTACAAAACGGCGGCTGACGTTCCGACGGCAATCAACGAATCCATATTCGGACTTCGCTGAATCAGCGACTTGTAACCTACGGTGTAAAACTTGTAGCCTACGCCGATAACCGGAAGAACTAACAAAAGCTCCGCAATCGCGTATATCAACGGGTAATTCATCATAATATTGTCAAGCGGAGCCGCAAACGGCAGCGTGACAAACTTTATCATCGGTACCATCGCGATATACAGCAACGGAACTGAAAACACCGCGGAGATTATAAACTTCGTCCAAAGCGTTTTGATTTCCTTTTGCTTGCGCGCCCTGTCCTCGTCAGCGGCTTCCGCGCCGCCTGATTCAAGCGCTTTGTATCCGGCTTTTTCAACGGCTTCGCGAATCGCCGACAGCCGAACCGTCTGAGGCTCGTAGGTTACGGCGGCTTTGTCGGTAGCAAGGTTAACCGATACGCTGACGACGCCGTCAAGTTTCTTAATCGCTTTTTCTACGCGTTGAGCGCACGCCGCGCACGTCATTCCGCGTATATCCAGTAATTGACTGTCCATTTATATTTCACCTCGTTTTGATGTTTCCTCTTGACATTCGTTTTCGTCTATGCTATTATTATAGATATAATAAACAAAATGTCAAGTACGCACTTTATTGTGCCATACTACCCAAAAGGGTACTGTTAAAGGAGTATAAATATGGATTGTGACTGCGCCGGAACTAACTGTCCGGTTGACGCGACTTTGCGTTTAATCGGCGGGAAGTATAAAGCCCTTATTCTGTGGCATCTTATTGACTCCACGCTACGCTTCGGGGAGCTTCACAAGCTAATCCCGCAGGCTACTCCGAAAATGCTTACTCAACAGCTTCGCGAGTTGGAGGACAATAACCTGGTGGTTCGCAAAGTTTACCCTGTCGTGCCGCCAAAGGTGGAGTATTCGCTGACCGATTTCGGTCTAAGCCTAAAACCCGTCCTCGTCGTGATGTTCGACTGGGGCGCGGATTACTTGCGAGGTAACGGTCTGGAGGTCAATTGCTCAATGACCGTAAGGATTCCGCGAACCAGACGCTGAAATTCGCTATTTCAACGCCGTAAGCATTACTAAGCGAACTTTATTTTTAGTATAACTCGCTTGAGCAGTTTCACAATTCCGCAAGCGCGTCATATATGTGCCGCGGTTTGAGAATGAATACCCTAATTGTGAAGATTAAACAAATATATTTGACAATCGAAGAAGCGTGTGTTATAATGTGCATAACCAGAAATATTATAATATCGGAGGACTTACATAATGCTGGAAAGCAAAAAATTTATCGACCTGCTGGACGCGCCGTTCGGGCGCAGAGGTTCATTCTTCGCGTTCTCAAACGACAATATGGCGGAGGACCTCTACGGCAAGGGCAATCTGTGGCTTTGTACCACTCGCACGACTTTCGGAAATATGAACGCGTCCAACGGTTTCCGTCAGATTCGTATGGAGATTCTCAAAGACGGAAAATCGTGGCCGTACGTAATTGACACTACTCCGTACGACGTGGCGATTCGGTGCAAATTCGGCGAGATTCGTTTCGTAATCGCGGAGCGTAAGCTCGTACTTGCCAAAAGTACGGACGGGTTATCGCTAAGGCTCACAACCGGCGGCGGCTCAATCGGCGGCGGTATGGGTTACTTTGTAATGGCGAACGCTTTAGCTCAACTTGACGAGATTGGCTCGTATGTTATCCGCTTCGGACCCGCAAAGCTGTTGGTATTACCGCTTAAAGGCACGTTAACGTCGCTCGGCGGCAGTACGTTCGAGATTTCGCCGGACAAGAATGGTGAGTTACTGCTCGGCTTTGAGGACTGGATGGTTGACCCGACACGCCGCGACTTGGCTAAATACCCGACTTACGAGCAGGGACTCGCGGACGTCAAAGCTGATTTCGACGGTTTCTGCGAGCGCGTATGCCCGAAACTTCCGGCTAAGTACGAACCCGGACGTATTCCCGCGTTGTGGCAAACGTGGAATATGACAGTCGAGCCTGACGGCGAAAGCGACTACAAACATACGATGGTTAAGATGATTCACTGCATCTTTGAGGGCGCGTTTGTATGGCAGCAACCTAAACAAGCGATATGGCTTTCAAACGACATTAAGCTCGGTTGGGAAGTATTCAAGTCCGGATTTGACCAGATGGACGAAAACGGACGTCTGACGGACTCGCTGATGTATCGCGCTCAACCCTCCGACGGTTTGAAACCTCCGGTACACGGCGTAACTCTGCTGTGGCTTATGAAGAACCGCGATTTAAGTTGGGTGCCTACAGAGGAGAGAGAGTGGGTATACGAGCGTCTAAGCAAATGGGTCAACTATTGGGTCAAGTTCCGCGACGTTGATAAGGACGGCATTGTCGAGTTCCAGAACATCATCGAAACCGGTTGGGAAGACAGCCCGGCGTATAACGTAGGATTCCCGAACGCCAGCCCGGAACTTAACGCTATGCTCGCGCTTTGTATGGAGGCTCTCGCCAAATTCGGCGCGACTTTCGGCAAAGACCCGGCGGAACTTGCCGAATGGCAGGCGAAGTCCGACGCGATTATCAAGCAAATCCCGGGTAAATTCTGGGACGGCGAGAAATGGTTCGCGTTTAACGCCGAAACCGGCGCTAAGAGCGACAGCCAGACAATCGCGCTGTATTGCGCGCTATTGCTCGGCGACCGTCTCCCGAAGGAAATCGTAGAAAAGAGCATCGCTTGGTTGTTCGGACCTGACGGTTGTGATACTCCGTACGGTTTGGCAAGCGAAGCGCTAAACAGCCCGTATTTCCGTCACGGATT
>JAISKY010000213.1 GCA_031260745.1 Oscillospiraceae bacterium | reverse complement strand
CAGTAAGATGACAATACTTGCGCTTACTATAACAATCTTCTTTTTACCTCTCTCTTTTTTCATAGAAGAATTATAGCACGCCCAACGTACTGGTTTATACAATCCAGAGGATTATATAAGGAGTCATATCACTAATTCGCAAGAAGTGCCTACTATACCCGCGTTTCTGCCTTTTTGTCCTTGATGTGAAAAGTCGGGCGATTGGTCAAGAGGTTTGAGGGCATCACTTTTTATGTTGGCCTGTTGGACGTATGGCGATATTCTGTTTATGTAAGCAAAGCAATACCGCGTTCTGACTGACGCCTAGTTCTTCGGCAACTCCACGGCTACTTAGCCCAGACTCGTAGAGCTTTACGATAATTTGCTCTTTACCTCTAATCACGGGGCAAGCATGATGACGCTTGACGCCATGTCTATCGAGGATAGCATTGATAGTATGTCGATGGCATTTATACTTTATGGCCAATTCCTTTGCCATTGCACCTTGGCTATACTCAGTGATTAGTTGTAAAATCTTAGCTTTAGACAAGTATCGCTGCGCCTGTTTTAGTCTTTTAGCAACGTTGAGGTAATCTTTCCCAACATCTGTGCTTTTGTTGATTTTGTGCTATTATTTCGTAGGCAATCTATTAGGGTAGATAATTTGTTTGTGTCTGCCTGGGATAGTGCCACCATTAGTCGCTTACTCAAACCATCGCAATAAAAAAGCGATGGTTTTTGGATTAAGAGGTCAAACGGGGATTTTGGGTCAGCTTCCCGCCCATAGGTTCTGAAAGAAGTTCGGGACGCTCTCGGTAAAGAATGTCGTTAGTGCCGCGCCGACCGTCGCTATTGCGGCTGGTACGGTTACGGTAAAGAAATTCCCGACCGCCGTCCATAACTCGTTCCACTTCGTAGGTATCGTTACGGTGAAAAACTCTTGTATCTTGCCGACCGCGTAGCCTATCGCATACGGTACCGTTGTTGTGAAAAAGTTCCCGACCGCCGTCCATAACTCGTTCCACTTGTTCGGTATGGTTTCCGTGAAAAAGGTCTTGATTGCGTTGCCGACGTTGCTGCCGGCGTTCGGTATGGTTTCCGTGAAAAAGTTTGAAACCGCGCTCCACAGCCCTTTGAAAAAGTCCACGAACGGTCCCGTGAAGAAGTCGGCTATCGTCTTTCCCGCTTTCGAGAAAAACTTCGCGATATTTTCACCGCCGATTGCCGTACCTAATGCGCCTACGCCCGCGCCGACCGCCGCGCCGATTGCCGTCCCTATGCCCGGTACAATAGAGCCTATCGCCGCGCCTATGCCCGCGCCCTTTAATGCGCCGCCACCGATTGCGAGGGCTTTCGACCCTGCGGATTTACCTTGCTCGGTTACGCCGCCGCCGGTACCGCCGAGGAACGCGCCCACGCCCGAGGCTATCTTGTTCCCGACGCTGTCGCTCCCCCCGTCCATTCTTCCGATTTTCCTACGCCGTGGTATGCGTCTACGCCCATTTCCGCGAGGGAAATCAAACCGCCGATTATCGGGATTGCCTTTGATACTGCGCACGCGCCTTTCGCGCCCGCACCCGCCACCTTTGCGGCTGTTCCTGCTCCGCTTGCGGCTGTCGCGGCTGTCCCTGCCGTTCCTGCGGCACTTGCGGCTTCTGCCGCGCCCTCCGCTACTTTGCCCGCGCCCGTCAGCGTACTCCATATGCCCTTTGCGCCGTTCACCGCGCCCGTTACGCCCTTATAGCCGTTGTATACGGTATTCACACCGCCTACAACTTTTGAGCCTATGGCGGCGGTTGCCAGCGTTCCTGTGACTGGGTTGGAATAGGCGATTTTGAACGCTTCGCTTATTACTTTTTTGATAGCGTCCGCGACCTTTGCGCCGTCGAAGCCCTCTAAAAAGCCGTCAACAAATGACTTGCCTATGCTTGCGCCCTCTGAAAGTGCGCCGTCCGTGTCTATGCCGAGTATTGCGTTTATGCCGCCTTTGAGTGCCGAGCCTATCCCCGCGCCGACAGCGTTCATCTTATCGGCAAGCCACGCCTTTCATTCCGCGTTCGCCCGCGATTGTCGTGGCGTAGTTCGCTTTCTGCTCCGGGGTTAGCTTGTACACGTCGTTGCTGTATCGCCGTTGGGAAAAGGCGAATTTAACGGTAGTTGTATTACGTTCGTTCATTTTGCGCCTCCTATATAAAAATCGCGTTTCCCTGTTTCGCGTGAACAAAATCCTCGGTTAGCATTTATCGCCATTCCTCTTTTGTAGCTTGGAAGTTAGCAAATGTGGTAGCGTTCTTTTCGCACCATTCGCATAGGTCGTTGAGCGTGGGGAACACTGGGCTTTGCGGCGACCCCTCCGTCGTGGTTTCCCATAGTTGGTAGCCGCCCCCAGTCGGAGGCTCAAACGTCGGTGTTATGGTATAATGTTTGTGAAAATCGGGGCAACCGCAATCTGAAATCGTAACGCCCATTATCTGGGCGTATTTCTTGCACCCGTCGCACCCTGCCGAATATTCGGAATGGCAGTAGTTCGGGGTGAAATAGTACCCGTACCATACTTTGTTTATCGGGTAATCAAAGTTCAAAGGAACGCGCTTTAATGTTCTTCCCATTGTGCCACCTCCTTTATTTTTTCTACGCCCAAAATTTGGCACTCGCCATATTTTTTGTAGAATTTCCGAATAGCTTCTTCTTCCGTTTTGCCCTTGACAACCCCGTAACATATTGTCGCGCCGCCGCCAAAAAAGCGTATTTCAAAAGTATTCATTGTGTCGCCCTCCTGTTTTCGGGTATCAGTTTTTCTATGTGCTGCATTACGGGGTCGTAAATCGTAATTGTTGCTTGTTGATGCCGTAGGTGCGTGTCTTTTGGGATGTAGATAATTGCCATTTCGCCGCCCGGTTGCCGCTCTACCCATTTTTTTAGTCTGTCAATTTCGCTTTCGAGGAATGAAGCCCACCCGTACTGGCTCCGTTTCTCTATGTCGATTGTATAGCCGACTGAGTAGGCGGGGTGTTTCGCGCATCGGCTGTCATAGTTGTATGTCGCCCTCGACATAAGGTCTTGTACATAACTCGGTATTTTCATTTTGCCACCCTCCTATGCTCCGCAATTTTACGGTATAGTTCGAGGGTAATATCCTTTGCCATTTCGCCGTCGTCTGTTCCCTGCGCGTTTACGCAAATGTCGTTAATTACTGCGTCGTCGCTATACGCCCAGACCTCGCAGAAGTAGGTATCGCGCTTTTCTGCGTCCGGCTCGACCGTTACGTCGAAGTCGTTGAATTCGTCGAAACCGTCAAATAATCTTTGCTCTATGCCCGTTGCCATTTCCTGTGTTCTTGTCATTTGGTTGCCCTCCGCTTTCGGTTTATTGTAGACAACATCAAACGTCTGTCAAGACCGGCGCGGAAGAAAATCGCGCCATCGTCTACAGCGGCGACGTAAACGGCGACGGACTTGATATATTCGACGCTCAGATTGTTTATGACATCTATATGGGCGTGACGTTCAAAGACGACCTGAAAGATTATATGCGTTTCGCGGCTGACGTAAACGGCGACGAGTCGGTAGATACGCAAGACGTGCTAATCATTTGGAACAGCGTTTTTGAATAATCTAAGCGAAATATAAACGGCATAGGCGAGCCAATGAAGGCAGCCTGACACGTTAGCGGCGCGTACTCCGCGCCGCTAACGTGAATGAAAGACACTCTTGAAGGAGCCGGAAAATGAAAAAAAGACTCATAACGATTATCATAATATGCCTGACGCTGATAGCGGTTGTGCCGATAAGCGCAAACGCCGTAGATTCGTCCAGGAATTTCGAGTTCAAGCTAAGCGTGAACCCGGACTCCGCGAAAAGCGGAGAACAAATTACTGTTACGCTGACGCTTGTTCGTACGGACCTAAAGGCTGACGCGACATATCCAATCTACGCGATGCAGGACGAAATAACATTCGACCAGAGATTGTTCAAATTGGTAGGGCAGCCTGTACTTTCGGACGAGGTCAAAGATACCGGCTTCAGAACCGCGGCGCGTAATGACAACGGAGTTACTCGTATTATTATGAGCTTCGTATCCTCAAATCCGAGCGGGGACGAATTTCCGGCGGTACTGACCGTAGGTTCTTTCCGTCTTGAAGCCCTGTATAACACGCAAAGCGGCGCCGCGTCAATTAACAATACGAATTATAAGATGCTGACGCCGAACGGTAAAGACCAATATAGCTCAAGCGGTGAGAACGCCGCCGTTCAGGTCACCGGTACAGCCGGAAGTTCGTCAACGCCGGGTGATGGCAGTGTAATCGGCGGCGGAAACGGCAGCGGAGGCTTAATCGGAATCAAACCGGAAGATGAAGCGGAATTTAACTTAGCGGAAACTCCCGTACCCGGCGTTGATACGCCGCGATTCCGCGATGTAGGCTTTGACCATTGGGCGCTTGCGTACGTGGAGTATATGGCGCGGCTCGGATTTGTCAAAGGTAAAACGTCCGAGGAATACTACTGCCCAAGCGACCCCATAACCCGCGCGGAGTTCGTTACCATTCTCTCGCGTATGAGCGGCGAGATTATGCCGGACGATTACGGCGCGGAGTTTGAGGACGTGGATTCGGGTATGTATTATGCCGCGCCCGTTAAGTGGGCGGCGGACGCCGGAATAACCCTTGGCAGCGGAGCGTCCGCGTTCTCGCCGGACGCTCCAATCAGCCGCGAGCAAATAGCGGCGATGATTGTCCGGTACGCGGAGTATAAAAACTATGCGTTCGTACAAATCAACACGCCAAAGGATTTCGCTGACAGCGGCAGTATAACCTCCTACGCTAAAAACTATGTGGAGATTATGCAACAGGCTAACATTATCAACGGATACGAGGACGAAAGTTTCCGACCGACCGGAAACGCGACCAGAGCGGAAACAGCTAAAATACTGGCTCTGATTCACTACTCTGTGAGTAAATACCGCTAAATGTGAAACAAATTGCGGCGAATTGAAAGCGGTAGGTTCGTAAAAAACGTAATGGAACATATTCCGCTCAGAATATGTTCCAATTGTTGTTAAACAAATCCGCGTTAGAGATATTGCTACCTGAACAAATCTATAAACTGCTCGTTCTCTAAGCCGTAGATATAGTCGCCGATATTAATATTTGCCAAAGCGTCGGATATTCCGTCAACTGTCGGAGCAAATCCCGAAATCGCGTTTTCCGCGTCAGATATGTCCGGCACTCCGAAGAAATCACCGAATATACGCGCGTTTTGGATTATATTGTCGTTCACGTCCAGTAAAATCTCCAGTCCGCCTAAACTGAACCGCTTTTCAATCCGCATCGTGTACGGCGGCAAACTGCCGTAGTTCCACTCTCTAAGCGCGTACTTCTTATCGCGTAATTTCTTAATTTCGGCAAGTTGCGTAGGGGTAAGCGTGAGCTTTTCCACACCGTTCGGGAACAGCGATTCCAGCAAAGCGGCTTTCAGGTCGTCCATAGTAGCGGAGGTATACTCGCAGATGTTCGCAACGCGGCTTTTCAACGATTTTGCTCCGTTGGTTTCCAGTTTCTCCGTAGACGGCTTTAGCACCTCTGAAATGACGCTCAAGTTCGACGAAAAAAGCAATGTTCCGTGGTGAGCCGTTCGTCCGTTCATATTATACTGAGAATTACCGGAAATCTTTTTGCCGTCAACCGTTAAGTCGTTGCGACCGGTAAGTTCCGCGCGAACGCCAAGTTTCGCAAGCGCGTCAACGACCGGTTTGGTAAACCGTTCAAAACCGACTTTTGACATTCCGTATTGAGCGTCTGCGAAGAACAAAAAGTTAAGATTCCCCAAATCGCCGTAGACCGCTCCGCCGCCCGACGGCCGGCGAACTACTTTGACGTTATGCTCCCGAACATATTCTTCGTTGATTTCGGCGGAGGTGTTTTGGTATCGCCCTAATCCTACCGTATTATCATTTTGCATCAGACAAATATAGTTTTCGGAGGGGTCAAGCTGCTCAAAAGCGTAATCCGCAAGCGCAAAATTATAATAGCTGTCAGTAGATTTTGTTTCTATGTATTTCATATTATTATC
>JAISKY010000136.1 GCA_031260745.1 Oscillospiraceae bacterium | reverse complement strand
TTTATTTTGACAGGCGCGGCGCAATTGGTCGTAACACTCGCGGTTCTCTTGAATAAGACAATCCGCGCGGCGGGAGCGCCGGTTGCTAGCTAACCGACTGATTTTAAGTACGGGTCAGTTAGTTGCTCACTTGTCTTATATGACTCAGCTATAACTATCCGTTTCGCTTTGTACTTTCGTCAGAATGTCGCGGAGCGCCTGACCGCTTCCGCAGTGCGACTGCACCAAAGCGATGTTGCTTTTAGCTGCGCGTTTCTTCGCGATTTTAACCATTTCGTGCGAAACCGGATTCGTGAACAGCACAATCAAATCCGGTTGTCCAATCATACCGTCAAGGTTGACCTTAGTTTTCGCGAATACTTTAGCTGCGCAACCGTATTCCTTACAGATGTCCTTATATTGACAGCGCATACGCTCGTGCCCTCCGATTATAACAACGCTCATTGTATTATCTCCTTTTTGAATTTATCGCATAGGTTAGTTATGACTAACTTAGTGTAGCAGATAAAATCATACTTGTCAAATTATTTTTTGCGATATAAGGAACTTTGGCGGTTCGCACAAATCTACCTATACTAATTTCATATTTGTTTGTTGATTATTACGAAGCCGATACTCGAAAAACAAAATATTGTTACGTTATTTGATAAACGCTTATGATTTTACTTGCTTTTTTTTACATTATGGTGTATAATGCCTTAAATCACCAATGTGAAAGTAAAAACGGAGGTAAAAATATGATTAACACGTTCCTGGAAATTGTGGACGTATACGGTCGGGAGATTCTGGATTCGCGCGGAAATCCTACCGTCGAGGTAGAGGTTACGCTTGATGACGGCACTGTAGGCCGCGCCGCCGTTCCGTCGGGAGCTTCTACCGGAGCGTTTGAAGCTTACGAGCTTCGCGACGGCGACAAGTCCCGCTATCAAGGTAAGGGCGTTCTAAAGGCGGTTGACGCGGTTAATAACGAAATTGCGGTAGAGATTATCGGCGACAACGCTTTGGAGCAAATCGCGCTTGACACTAAGCTGATTGCGCTTGACGGCACTCCAAATAAGTCGCGTTTAGGCGCGAACGCGATACTGGGAGTTTCGCTCGCTGCCGCCAGAGCGTCCGCTCAGGCGCTGGAGGTTCCGCTGTATCGCTATATCGGCGGAGTGAACGCCCGTACTTTGCCAGTGCCGATGATGAACGTGCTTAACGGCGGCGCTCACGCGGACAATAACGTGGACATTCAGGAGTTTATGATTATGCCGTTTTCCGCGTCCAATTTTCGCGAGGGGCTTCGTATGTGCGCGGAGGTGTTCCATACGCTGAAAAAGGTAGTGCCCGCGACCGGTGTCGGCGACGAGGGCGGCTACGCCCCGAATCTCGCGAGTGATGAGGACGCGTTGAAAGCGCTTGTAGAGGCAATCACTAAGGCTGGCTACAAGCCCGGAGAGGACTTCAAAATCGCGATTGACGCGGCAGTTGCGGACTGGTTTAAGGACGGCAAATACGTTTTCCCGAAATCGGGTAAAGTCGCCTCCGCCGCCGATATGGTCGCGCAATGGTCGGAGTACGCCTCGAAATACCCGATTTTCTCACTAGAGGATGGTATGGCTGAGGAAGATTGGGAAGGTTGGAAACAACTTACGGACGCTTTAGGCGGTAAGATTCAGCTTGTTGGCGACGACTTGTTCGTAACCAACACGGAGCGTCTTAAAAAAGGAATCTCGCTTGGCGTAGCGAACTCGATACTCGTCAAGGTCAATCAAATCGGAACGCTTACCGAAACTCTAGAAGCCGTTCAAACGGCTCAACGAGCCGGATATACTACGGTTATCTCCCATCGCTCCGGAGAAACAGAGGACACTACGATAGCGGACATCGCCGTCGCGGTAAACTCCGGACAGATTAAGACGGGCGCTCCGTCGCGCTCCGACCGCGTAGCGAAGTACAATCAACTGCTTCGCATTGAGGAAGAGCTTGGAACGGCGGCAAAATTCGGGCTTGCGTAGATTGCTCGGAGTTAAATACTAAATTAAAACGAGTTGCTTTTAAGGCAACTCGTTTTTGTTTAGGTATAATGTTACGCTGACTAGATACTTAATAAACAGTTATCTACCAAAACGGCAAGTTCTCCGACTGTATGGACGTCCGCGAGTTGTTCTTCGGTCAGAAGCAGACCGAACTCAACTTCGATTCCCATCATCAGTTCCGCGACGTCAAGGCTGTCCGCGCCGAGGTCGTTGACTATGTCCGTATCCGCGCCGATTACGTCCGCGTCCGCTCCCAACTGTGCCGATAACATATCTTTCAACTTATCTAGAACCATTTCGATTTCCCCCTTTTCCTGTTCCGTAGCTTACAACCACACAACGGTGAGGTTCCGTTCCGGTTGAATAAGTTGTGACTCCGCCGAAGTCCTGTAAGGTTTCGTGTACTACGTGACGCTCAAACGCGTTCATCGGCTCCATTGTGATACTGCGCCTAAGTTTAAGAACTCGCGAAGCGGTACGTTTTGCCTGACCTTTTACGGTTTCCTCGCGTTTAGCGTGATAGTCGCCCGCGTCAACGCGAATGTGAATGTGCCGCGCCGTGTCGCGGTTAACCACGGTATTGGTTATGCGTTGAATCGCGTCCAGAGTTTCGCCGCGTCTGCCGATAAGTCTGCCGTAGTCTCCGCTACCGCTGAAGCTGACGTTCATTATTCCGGGTTCAGGCTCCAGGATTACTACGTCCGCGCTTACGCCCAAATGCGAAAGCAATCCGAGTAAAAAGTTTTCGGTAAGTTCCGCCGCGTCCGTCTCGTATTCGGGTTCACCGGAAACAGCTGTTTCCGAGACCGCCGCCGCTTCAACCTCCGGTGGTTCTTCGTCCGGTTCGGCGACTACGAACGGTGATACGGCTTCTACCGTTTCAGATTCAGTTGCCGCGGCTTCTTCTTTCTTAGTGTCCTTCTGCTCTTTTTTGAGCAATCTGTCAAGTAATTTCATCGCCTAAGACCTCCTCGTTGTTTGGCGTATTCTGACCCTTACGGGTAAATCTATCAGGTTTATAGTTGCGTCCGCGGGCAAATTGTCTGTCGCCGACCTTAGCCGCCGCTTCTTTGCTATCGCCATCATCGCGCTTAACCGCGTGAGCTTCTTCCCACTCGCGGGATTTTTCCTCGCGCTCACGCTTCTCTTGTAACTCGCGTTTCTTTTTACTTGTGTTCGGATTTTCAATGGTTTCGCCTTCGGCTTTCAACTTCTCGGTTTCAAGCCGCTTTTGTTCCAACTCCGCGTCGCGTAAAGCGCGTTCCGCGTCTTTAATCGCAAATTCCTCGTCAACTTTCTTTTTATATACTTTCGTAAGCACTATATCCCTAACGATTCCGATGAAACTGTTCGCGACCCAGTAAAGGCTCATAAGTCCCGGCATAACAAAACCGATATACAGCGAGAATAACGGTCCGATATACATCATACCTTTCATCTGCTGTTGAGCCGCCGGGTCGGTGCCTTGTAACTTTTGGCTGATTTTCATCGACAGGAACGACAACGCCACACTTATCAGCGGCAGTAAAAATAGACCGATTGCTCCCCACGTCCAACCGGACTCCCATATTCTCCAGTTTGGCGTTCCGCCGAGGTTAAGCCCGAACAGCGAAAAATTCAAATCCTGAGCCGTAAGTTTGTTCAGCGTTTCAGCCGCGCCTTGCGCCAACGCGTCCCCGCTGCCTCTAATTTGAGCCATAACAGCGTCGAAATGACTGTGCATTACCTCCGCGTATTGTATTTCCTCATACGCGGCGCTTGAGTTAGCGGGGAGCAATCCAAGCGCGGGAAACACGTTATCGCGTATATAGTTAAATTGGTCTGTCGTAAGTCCGATTAGTTTAGTAAACGGCAGCCTGATTAAACTGTAAACCGCAAGCATAACCAGCATAGGTACGAGCATCCATACGCAACCTCCGGTCATACTGACTTTTTCTTCTTTGTACAGTTTGGCAAGTTCCTGTTGGTATTTTGCTTTGTCAGTGCCGAATTTCTTTTCCAGCTCCTTAACTTTAGGCTGGAATCTTTGCATTCTAAGTTGACCTTTTTTACTTTTAGCGTAAAACGGCGTAAATATCGCGTTCATTACCAGCGCGAAAAATAGCAACGCTACGCCGTAGTTATGAAAAAGAGCGTTAAGCCCTTGCAGCAACAACTTGAACGGCAGTAATATAAAATCCATTAATAATCTCCTAACGGAACCGAGGTGAAAATTTGGTACAGCGAGACGCTGTCCTTACGGAACCGGGTCAAAGGTCTGATATTCGGAGCGGTGAAACGGATGACAACGAATAAGCCGCTTTACTGTCAGCAACAGACCTTTAGCGGCGCCGTATTTCTCCAGCGCCTCCAAAGCGTACTCTGAACACGTCGGAATAAACCGGCATACCGGCGGAGTAAGCGGCGAAATTCGTTTGCGGTAAAACATAACCGCGGAGATAAATATTCGCTTCACGTTTCCGCCTTTATCATTCCGAGCTTATCAAAAAGATATACAAGGTCGCGTTCAAGCTCCTGATAGCCGGACGCGGCAGCTTTGTCCCTCGCGACAATGACCAAGTCAAAGCCCGGTTTTAGCTTAACTAAGTTCAGACGGCAGATTTCTTTTACTCTGCGTCTGATTTTGTTTCGTACGACCGCGTTACCGACTTTCGCGCTTACGGTTACGCCGACGCGAACTCCCGCGCCCGTGTAAGGGCGGGACTTACCCCGCCCGACCGCGGTATAGCGTTTCATAACGTACAGAACCAATCGCGGCGTAGCCTTACTTTGACCTTTGCGGTAGACCCGGCGAAACTCGCTGTCTTTACGCAACGAAGCGGCCGGGGCGTTAACGCGGCGGCTGATTCCCGCTTCGGCGGGATTACGCGCTGAGTTTTGCACGACCCTTAGCGCGGCGGCGGGCAAGTACCTTACGGCCGTTACGGGTTGACATACGCTTGCGGAATCCGTGTTCCTTAGCGCGTTGACGTTTTTTGGGTTGATATGTTCTTAACATTCCTGTTTTCCTCCATATAGTATATCCGTAGCATTGTACCCCATTTACGCTTCTCTTGTCAAGCATTTTTTGAAAAATTCTCAAATTATCTTTATTAGCCGAATTCCTCGACGCGTAAAACCATAACATAATAAGTACAATTGTCCTGCTACAGCCGAGTTTTTATAGCAATTATCATTAAATAATATCAAATATCAACCCGCCTAAAAATTAAGCGTTAGGATAAAAAAAGCGGGTTGACAAATCGGTTTTATGCTGTTATAATAAGGTAGCAAAATTTAATTTAAGCCGATGTGGCGGAATAGGCAGACGCCCGGGACTTAAAATCCCGTGTGAGGTAACTCACGTACCGGTTCGACCCCGGTCATCGGCACCAGCCGCGGAACGCGGCGGATTATTTCTGCTCTCTGCTTTTTGCTTTTTATTACTTACCGGAGGTTCAGCCTTGACATTCTATCGTAGGCTTCCATTGAAACAATTGTATAACGCGCGCGACTTAGGCGGATTCCCCGTTCGCGGCGGCGGAATTACCCGTTACGGAAGATTTATCCGCTCGGAACTTCCCGATACGCTTACCGATTCCGACAAAGCGTTTCTTAAAGATTACGGCGTTACGCTCAGTTTGGATTTCCGGGCCACCAGAGAGCTTGAATTAAGCCCCAGCGGTCTTATAGACGAAAGTTGGACACATTACTCCCATCGTCCGCTTTGGAGCTTAG
Source organism: Oscillospiraceae bacterium (assembly GCA_031260745.1). GTDB lineage: Bacteria > Bacillota > Clostridia > Oscillospirales > Oscillospiraceae > JAISJH01. The sequence goes on along the minus strand of JAISKY010000136.1, from coordinate 20,386 downwards.
AAGTCGCTCACGGCATTCCTGAAAGCTCGGAGCAAAAAGCGAAAGACGCTAAAGTTCCGAGGTCGGTGGAGGACACCCGCAGATTAGGCGGTATTGACTGGGTCGCTGTCTATACGATTATGGCGGAGGACAACAAGGCGTGGGTCAGGGAGAACTTTGAAGCCATCGCGGACGAGCCGGGGTGCGTACATTTTCATTGTATGACCGGCAAAGACCGCACCGGAATCTTCGCGGCGATGTTACTCGGCGCCGCCGGAGTTCCCGACAACGATATAATCGCGGACTACTCCGTTTCGCAGATTTATCTTTTACCGTTTTATATGACGTACCGCGAGAATGACGCGGCGTTTACGGGCGACCCTGATTTAAGTTTAGCGTTTTATCGCACTCACCCGGAAACTATGCAGGGCTTTTTGAAGCATATCTACGGAAAATACGGCGATATGCGCGGCTATCTGACAAGTTGCGGAATTAGCGACGAGGTTTTGGAAAAAGTCATCGGCAGTTTCGTGGAAAGCTGACTGAATGGGTATTATTTCATATATCGGTAATCAGTTTCATAAACCAACGGGAATCGGCGGTCGGTTGGTCACTTTCGTGATGAACAGACAAAATATGGCGCAGTATCTCGGAGCGGAAAACGCGTTGGAGCTTGTCGGTTCCGACAAAGCGCTGGATATTGGATTTGGAAACGGGTACTTAATAAACAATCTTGCCAAGCGTCACGCGAGCCATTTTTTCGGGATAGATATATCGGAGGATATGTTAACTGCCGCGACCTCACGCAATCGTAAGTTCATCGCAGAGGGCAGAATGGCGTTAAAACTCGGTGACGCGCTTAACACCGGGTTTCCCGATGAGTTCTTTGACAAAGTTTATACTGTTAACACTACATACTTCTGGGATAATTTAGACAAGGGTCTTGCCGAAATACACCGTATACTGAAGCCGTGCGGAGTATTCGTGAACGCAATTTATACCAAAGAAAGGTTGGACAGTTTGCCGGTCACGCGAAGCGGTTACGCGAAATACACATTGGAGGAATACTCGGACGCGGGAGCGCGTAACGGTTTTACAACCTATTTGCGTCCGGTAACGCTCGGTAAGGCATATTGCGTTATTTACCGAAAAAGTAAAGACGCGGCTTAAATCGTTAATAAAATTTAGGAGGAATATAGATGAAAAACTACTTTGGTGCGCCAATCAAAAAGCTGGGCTTCGGTTTTATGAGGCTCCCGACACTTCCCGGAAAGCCCGACAGCGAGATTGACATCGAGCAAGTCAAGAAGATGGTCGATTTGTACCTTGAGCGCGGGTTCACCTACTTCGACACGGCATTCGTGTACCACGGCGGCAAGTCGGAAGAAGCAATCCGCGAGGCCGTTTCCAAACGCTACGCTCGCGATAAGTTCCAGGTAACGACTAAGTTGCCGCTATGGAATCCGAATGTCACTCTTGACGAGATGAAGGGAATGACGCAGACTTCGCTTGACCGCGCGGGAATTGACTTCTACGACCTGTATTTCCTGCACGGAATCGGTCCGGGACGCGAGGAAATGCTTGACAAAATCAAAGCGTGGGATTATCTGCAAAGCGTCAAGGATACGGGCAAGGCAAAGAATATCGGATTCAGCTATCACGGCGACGGCGATACGCTGAACAAGATACTCGACGCTCACGCTAAGGACATCGACATTATCCAGTTGCAAATTAACTACCTTGACTGGGAAGATGAAGGCGTTCAATCGAAGAAGTGTTATGACGCGGCTGTAGCTCACGGCGTAGGCGTAATCGTAATGGAGCCTGTCAAGGGCGGCTCGCTGGCGAACTTTACTCCGGCAGTTTCGGACATCTTTAAGAAAGCCAATCCGGACGCTAGTCTCGCTTCGTGGGCGTTACGTTTCCCGCAGGGGCTTGACGGAGTTATCACCGTTCTGTCGGGTATGTCCAATGTTGAGCAAGTTGACGACAACACTAAAACAACAGATAACGCGGGTCCGCTTAATGACGCGGAGAAGAAAGTTATCGCTAACGCTCTTGAAGAGCTGAAGAAAGTTCCGACGATTCCGTGTACCGCGTGCCGTTATTGCGTTGACGACTGTCCTAAGAGTATTAACACTCCGGGCATTATCGGCATACTTAACGATTACGCGAAGTACCAAAATCTCGCCGGCGCGAAGCGCAGTTACGGTATGACCACCGGCGGCGGTCCGATGCCGGGCGCGGTTGCGGCGAAGTCCAGCGACTGTATAGAGTGCGGTTCTTGCGAGAATCACTGTCCTCAGCACATCAAGATTATTGAAACTCACAAAGAAGCCGTTAAACTTTTTGAGTAATCAAAAAAACAATACAAATAAAAACGCGGAGCCGACAGGCTTCGCGTTTCGTATGTTGGGTTGCTTGTCGATTAGCCGATAATGTCAATCAGACCGTCGTTAACGGGGTGAGCTTCTTTCGTACCGTCGGGGATTCCGACCGCGACCGCAATCGCGAACGCATACCCCGCCGGGAACTTCAGCAGAGCGTTCAGCTTAGCGTCGTTTACTCCGTCCCAGCCCATTGCCGGAAGTCCGAGTAATACCGTTCCAAGCCCGATTGAGTGAGCCGCGAGCGCAATCGTCTGCGCCGTAATTCCGCAATCAAGCGAGGACCACGGAGTAGCTTCTTTATCCGCGCTTATGAAAATTACGGTCGGCGCGCTGTAAAAGATGTCGCGTACCTGACCGTATCCGCCGCCGGACTTTGCCAGAACATCGCAAGCCGCGTCGTTCACTTCCTTAATTACGGCTTGGTCGCGAACGACAGTAAAGTGCCACGGTTGGCTGTTACGGGCGCTGGGAGCCTCAACCGCCGCTTTAAGCAGTGTGTCAAGCTGCTCTTTAGTGATTTGTTCGGGCTTGTATTGCCGAATACTCCTGCGGTCAGAAATCGCCTTTAACACGTCGTTAGACATAGTATAAATACCTCCGAAATAGATTTTATAATATTATATCACACATTTCCGGCGATTGCAATAGTATATTACGGGAAAGGGGCGTGAATCTGTTGAAGCGCAAAGGTTGTCAAAGACGCCGTCCGGCGCAAACTCTGGGGTTGATATTGCTCGGAGCTGGATTGTTTATCCTCGCCGTGTTGTTTCTGCCCCCAATCGTGTGGGTATTTTTGGCGGCGATTGCGCTGATATGCGGTGGAATCGCCGTACTAACCAAAAAATAAGGAGAAACCGAGCTATGAAAATAATCATAATCAAACCTCCGAAACCAATAAAAGCTCTGTTCCGCAAATTCGCTAAAAAATAAGCGGCGGCCGCCGCGGTAAAATGCCGAGCAGCCCGCCGTTCACCACCGCGCTAAAACCAACGCTCCCCGACTAACCCCGATGGTTAGTCGGGGTTTTTCGTTGACGAGCTGATATTGACAAATCGCGCGGATTATGTTATTATTGAAATACAGAACAATAAATACGGAGGACAAGGCTATGAAAAAGAAACTTGCGGCTATCGCACTGGCGGTACTGACGGTACTTGCCCTATTACCTGCGGGAGCGTCGGCGTTCGCCATACCCACGACGGATACCGTACTCGTGAACGGCGGAAACATAGCGTTTGACGCGTACAATATACTCGGCAACAATTATTTCAAGCTACGCGACCTCGCGTATGTCCTGACCGGAACCTCGAAGCAGTTCGCGGTAAGCTACGACAGTCAAACCGATACGATTACGCTTACAAGCGGTCAACCGTACACGCCTGTCGGCGGCGAGCTTTCAGGCAAGGGAGCGGGCGAGAAATCTCCCGTTGTTTCACCGCAAAAAGTTTACCTTGACGGCGAGTGGCTGAATCTTACCGCCTACAACATTGACGGCAACAACTATTTCAAACTCCGCAATATTGCCAGAGCGTTTGATTTCGGCGCGGACTGGGACGACCATAACAGAATCATTGTGGTTGACACAGCTAAATCTTACACTCCGGAGCAAGGCGAAATGCCGGTCGTAACGCCTATGCCGACCGCGACGCCGTCGCCCGCGCCTATGCCGACCGTACCTCCGCGCCATCAGATTTGGATTGGCGGCGAATTAGTCTGGTCTGACGTTACCGAACTGGATATAAGCCAAAGAGAAATCACCGACATTACGCCGTTGAAAGAGTTGACAGACCTTACCTCGCTTAGACTGACGGGTAACAAAATCAGAGACTTAACGCCGCTGAAAGATTTGACGAAACTTACCGTACTGGATTTAGACCGCAACCGAATCATAGATATTGCGCCGCTGAAAACGCTGACGAATCTTTCCGTACTGCGTTTAAGCGACAACCAAATCAGAGATATTTCGATGTTGGAGCCGCTTGCGAGACTTGACCAATTATGGCTGGAGAACAACGAAATCAGCGACCTAACGCCGCTTAGAACTTTGCGAAGCCTAACGCAACTGTACATTGGCGGCAGCGAAATCAGCGACATTATGCCGTTGCAATCGCTGACACATCTTAAAACGCTGGAGATTCGCGACAGCAACGTAAGCTACATCGCTCCGATAAGTTCTCTGACAAATCTTGAGCGGTTGAAATTAGACGGTAACCAAATCAGCGACTTGACGGCGCTTAGCTCACTGACGAAACTTTACAATTTGACGTTGTCTGACAACCAAATCAGCGACGCCGCTCCGTTGAGCGCGCTGACCAATATTATCTCGCTGGACTTAGGGCATAATCTAATCAGTAACGCGGAACCTCTAAGTTCGCTGACGCGGCTTACCTCGCTGTGGCTCGGCGATAACCAAATCAGCGATACGGAGCCGCTGAAATCGCTTAGAAGGCTTACGCAGTTATACCTGTGGAGCAACCCGCTGACGCAAACGCAAATTGACGAGCTTCAAACGACGCTGCCGAACTGCGAAATCTTTTTCGGGTAATTGACAAAATGTGACGGGCGAAACTTAGTTCGTCCGTCACAAAACACGGCGGGATTCGCGTTAGCCGATTTCGCTTACATATTGGATTGCGAGTTCTAGTTTCTCCGCGTGCTGCTGTACAAGTCTTTCGTCGTAGTCGGCGATTTGCTGCTCGGACATACCGATTGCGGCGGCTTGCTCCGGATTCGTAAGCTCCACAATACCGCTTGTTACGGCAAACGGCAGACCGGGGCTGTCAACCCCCGAAACTCCCGATAGATAATGCCAATACTCACCGTCGTTGAGCCGTTGGAGGTAGCCTAATTTGTTCAGACGCTTCAAAACGTCCTCCGACGCGGTGATGATATAGGTTTCGCTGTCGTTAAGCGCGGTGAACATCGGTTCCCACCCCGATTTGTCGGGTTCGAGGAAAACCTGGTACACTCGTACGCGAACTGTTCCGTCGTCGTTGCGGTCAGGCAGTACGCCCGCGAAATAAGGCTCGACGTCCGCGTGAGTAAGCGGAATATCCGGAGTTTCGCCGGACTTAACATAGGGCATCTCGTAGGAGTTGATGATTGCGATTTTCCAGTCGTAGCTGACGGCGCGAATATTGTCGGCGACCAGCAAAATCCCGAACGTCACGGCGGCGACACCTAACAGCCAGTACCACTTATAGTGATACCAGAACACATTCGTCATCCAATGCTCTAATCGTTCAAACTTTTCTTTCATCGCGTAGTCACCTCTTTCGCTAAACCTGCTATTTCTCAATGTCGGTTATCGGGTAAAAATCCTCACCGTAGTAGTATGTGTCGTCGAGAAAATCTTCCGAGTAAAACAGAATATATTTGTACTCGTCATCAAAAGATATGGAGAAATAGCCTGAGTCACTGTCAATAGTGAATTTTTCGTTGGCTTTAAGCGTGATTGGTTCATCGTTGTTAGTTTCCAGTTCAACATTTCTGTTGAAACTGACGGTTCCGCCGTTAGCAAGGAAAAACGCGTAGGTACTGTCGGACCAATCTAAATAATTTTCCGCGTAGTTTGTCAGCGTAATCTCTAAACCGTCATAATCGGGCAGAACTACCGTAATACTGCCGTCAATATACTTTATCGCGGTTTTCCACTCCGGAACATATTCCGCCGACGTGTCAATCGAGATTGTATTGGATTCCGCGTCCCACTCAACGCCGCAGTTTAGCATATCGCCAATATCGGCAAGTTTGAAGTAGTTATTGCCGCCGATATTGTACGCGGTTAGGTTCGCGGGTTTGCCGTTGTAGAAAACCTTAGCCTCCGAGATAACCGCGATTTTGTTTTCGCCGTCCGCGGGTGTCATTTCGCCGCCGACTTCGGCGTAGCGATTACCCCCGGTTAGTTTTATCAGACTGCCGCGGGCGTCCCATACGATGTCAAACTGCTTCGCCGTACCGTTCAAAGCGTACGCGACGTCGCGAAGTTTGAAATAGTTGTTATCATTGATGTTATACGCGTCAAAGTCTACCGCTTTGCCGTTAATTAGTACGTTTGCGGTAGTCGGAGTCGCCGTAATCCCTCCGGGAGTTTTCAATAGGTCGGCGGCTAAATTCACATTGAAATTCACGGTTTGGGCTGTGGTAAAGTAATCGTCGTCGAAGTCGTAATACGCTGTACTCTCCGGGTCAGTGGGGTAAGCAAAGGCGAACATAATATAGCGATTATTTTTATTGAGGATAAGAATAATCTTATCTCCGGCAAAATAAGTATCGGGCGCCCACGATTCGCCGGCTTTGAGCTTTTGTTCGTTGGTATCGCTGTCGTAATAGTCGTATTCTTCCTCGTACCATGAATACTCGCGATATACCGTAATATCCTGATTAACGGTCAAGGTAAAGTCCTTATCAACCAAGAAGTAGTAACCTATCGCAGCCACAGCATCAGAATCGTAATAGACGTATCCTGATTCTTGCTCAAGTTTCAGATACGTCGCGGGCGCGTTTGTAAGCGACAGCGAAACTCCGTCGGGGAGCGGCGTCTTGTCTATTGTGTAGGTTCGTTCGTTCATCGTCACGTCGTATAATTCACCGCCGGGCAAGTCAAGCGTGACCGCGGGAATACGTTCCTCTTCCGCCGCGTTTGCTGAAATCAGCGGCAGAACCGTCAGAATCACCGTTAGCAGCATAGCCGCTAATCTGCGGGTTTTTGATAGCGCTTTCATTGTAAACCTCCATTTGGTTTTTATATTTTGTTGTTTTACTACCTTTTGAAGCTGTCTTTCAGCGGTACGGAACGATTAAACACCAACGCTCCGCGCTTGGAATCTTTGTTATCTACGGTGAAATAGCCCAGACGCAAAAACTGGTAACTGTCGCGAGCGTTATTCAGTGACGCTTCCAATTTGCAGCCGGTAAGGACTTCGCGCGAGTTCGGGTTGAACAGTTCGAGGAAGTTTTTGTCGCCGGAATCGGGGTCGGGGTCGGTGAACAAAGTTTCGTACAGCCTAACCTCCGCGTCTACGCAGTCGGCGGCGTTAACCCAGTGAATCGTACCGCGAACCTTGCGACCGTCGGGAGTGTTCCCGCCGCTTGTAAGCGGGTCGTACTCCGCGAAAACCTCCGTTACGTTGCCGTCCGCGTCAGTTTCAAATCCCGTGCATTTGACGATGTACGCGGCTTTAAGCCGAACCTCGTTACCTACGAACAGGCGGTTGTATTTTTTCGGAGGGTCTGCGGCAAAGTCGTCGCGTTCCACCCACAGCGTACGCGCGAACGAGATTTCGCGAGTTCCGGAGCTTTCGTTCTCCGGATTGTTCTCGATTGTGAAAAGCTCCGTTTGAGCTTCGGGGTAATTTGTAATCGTAAGTTTAAGCGGACGCAGTACCGCCATAGCTCTGGACGCGTTAGCGTTAAGGTCGTCGCGCAGACACGCCTCAAGCAGCGGTAACTCGATTGTGTTGGAGTTTTTCCCCACTCCGATTCTCTGGCAAAAATCAAGAATAGCGGCGGGAGTATAACCCTTGCGGCGCAAGCCGCGTATCGTGGGCATACGAGGGTCGTCCCAACCGTCAACCAAGCCGTCCTCGACAAGTTTACGCAATTTGCGTTTACTGATAACGGTGTACTCTAAACTTTTGCGTCCGAACTCAATTTGACGCGGTTTACACGGACCGTCAATGTTATCGACGACCCAGTCGTAAAGCGGACGGTGGTCCTCGTACTCCAACGAGCAAAGCGAGTGCGTAACACCCTCTAGTACGTCCTGAATCGGGTGAGCCAAATCGTACATCGGGTAAATACACCACTCCGTGCCGCGATGGTGGTGGTCAATGTGGCGGATTCGGTACAATACCGGGTCGCGCATATTAAAGTTTCCGGATTCGAGGTCAATTTTAGCTCTAAGCGTATATTTTCCGTCGGGGAACTCGCCGTCTTTCATACGGCGGAAAATGTCAAGGCTTTCCGCAATCGGTCGGTCGCGATAAGGGCTGACGGCGGGTTTCTGCAAATCGCCGCGGTACTCCGTGAATTGCTCCGCGGTAAGCTCGCAGATATAGGCCAGTCCTTTTTCAATCAGATGAACAGCGAACTCGTAAGTTTGCTCGAAATAGTCCGAGCCGTAAAAGAACCTGTCGCCCCAATCCCAACCGAGCCACTTAATATCTTCTTTTATCGCGTCAACAAATTCCTCGTCCTCTTTGGCAGGGTTAGTATCGTCCATACGCAGATTGCACAAGCCGCCGTATTTCGCGGCGGAGCCGAAATCAATATTCAGCGCGTAGCAATGTCCGATATGCAGATACCCGTTGGGTTCCGGAGGAAAGCGAGTATGAACCGTTTGACCCTCGAAACGCCCTCCGGGAGCAATATCTTCGTCAATAAACTGTTCTATAAAGTTTTTCGTAATTTCCATCTTGCATTTTCCTCCTAAGTAGTGTAGAATAGTATACACCAAATCGGGAAAAATAGCAATAGCGAATTTTGCAGTCTGAAAAGGAACTAAATAATGCCGCAATATGATACGATAATAATAGGCGGAGGTCCCGCGGGAATCAGCGCGGCTTTGACGCTTAGGGCGATGGAGCGGAGCGTTATAGTTATTTCCGGCGACTCCAAAGACAGCGGACTTTACAAGGCGAAGCGTATAGACAACTACCCCGGTATGCCCGGCGTCAGCGGTGAGGCTATGCTGACCGCGATGTACGCTCAACTTAGCGCGTCCGGCGCGGAGCTTGTACGCGGTATCGCTTTAAGCGCGGTTAAGACCAAAAAGGGCTTTATGGTAAGCGTCGGCAACGACGCGTATCAGTCGCGTACGCTGATTGTCGCGGTCGGAGCCGCTAAAGGCGTCGTTTACGAGAACGAAGATAAGCTGTTAGGACGCGGAGTAAGCTATTGCGCGGTGTGCGACGGGGCGTTATACAAAAATAAGCCCGTTGTCGTTCTCGCGTTGCGTTCCGACGCGGAGGAAGAAGCCGAACAGCTTAGACGAATCGGTTGTGACGTTACCGTAATCGACCCTAAGGGCAAAAAAATCGCTTTTATTGGCGACGACAAACTTACCGCGGTAAAAGTTGACGGAGAGGAACTTGCGGCGGCGTGTGTGTTTGTGCTTAGAGCGGCGATTGCTCCCGCGGCGTTGATTTCGGGACTTGAAATCTCCGACGGCGCTATTATCGCGGACAGGCTTGGACGTACAAGCATTGAGGGCTTATTCGCGGCGGGCGATTGCGGCGGCAAACCGTATCAGGTCGCGAAAGCGGTAGGCGAGGGACAAATCGCCGCGTATTCCGCTAACGACTTGATTTAGAGCAGAAAGCGGAGCTAGAGCAGAAATAAGAGAGCAGAAAGCAGAGATAATTTATCGGCGGAATGAAGCGTTGGATTGGCAGACTTACAAATAAGTTATTTCTGCTCTCTGCTTTCTTATCTCTTAACTATTACAAAAGGGAGGATATTGAAGAATGGAAAAGACGATTATTAATCTGACGAAAGAGAATATGGAGTCAGAGGTCGCTAACGGCGTAACGCTGGTCGATTTTTGGGCGGACTGGTGCGGACCGTGCAAATTGGTGGCTCCGATACTTGAGGAGCTGTACGAGGAGCGCGACGACTTCCGTCTCGCGAAGATTAACGTGGACGAGGAGGGCGAGCTTGCGGAGGGCTTCGGGATTCAGGGTATTCCTACGGTTATCCTGTTCCGCGACGGCAAAGCGGAGCTTGCCGCAGTCGGCGCGAAACAAAAGAGCTTCTATGAGGAAATGCTGCGCTCATAGATTATGTAGAGAAGCAGAAAGGCGCGCGAAATTGAGAATTGACTACATTGCGGTAAGCGCGATAGGGGAACTTGGGAACAAAGGGGATTGTAGCACCTGATGATTGCGCTTTCGCAAGAACTGCTGGGCGGTAAAGAGTTACGGCCGTTACTGACGCGGCTTGGCGCTAAGGCTGTGTCGCTGGTAAGCGGTCCGGACGGGATTCATAAGGCTCACCTCGCTGCCGCGTTAAGGCGGATAACGGGGCGGGCTGTTATTGTCATTGTGCCGGAGGAAGCGGAGGCGGGACGTTACCGTCAGGACATCGCTTCGCTTACCGGTGAGGACGTGTACTCGCTTACCGCGAGAGAATTTACGTTTTATGACGCGGAAATTGTTTCGCGTGAGGTGGAACACGAGCGCATACGCGCTCTTAACGTGTTTTCACAAGAGGGATTTTGCGCGGTCGCCACTCCCGACGGACTTATGCAGAGAACCGCTCCGCCTGATACGCTCAGGCAGGCGGCGGTTACGCTTAGGCAGGGCGACAGAGTTTCGCCGGACGCGGCGGTTAAGAAACTGCTGATGTGCGGCTACGAACGTACGGAGCGCGTTGAGGGTATCGGGCAATTCTCCAGGCGCGGCGGTATTCTGGATTTGTACTCGCCAAGCGGGGAATATCCCGTACGTATTGAGTTTTTCGGCAACGAGATTGACGCGATGGGTACGTTTGACACGGACAGTCAGCGCCGCGTTGAGAACATTCAAAGCGTAGCGGTTCTTCCCGTCGCTGAAAGCCTGATAAATATGCGCGCGGAGGGCGAAGCCGGATTCCTGACGGAGCTAAAAGCTCTGCGCGATAAACTCGCGAAGCGTAAAGCCGCTTTGCCGGCGTTGTCGGAGCGTCTTACGGCGGACTATAACCGCGTTAACGAGTGCTTAAAACTCGAAGCCGCCGACCGCTATATGGGGATTCTCTACGGCAAGAAACTAAGCTCCGGAGCCGACTACATACCGGACGGCGCGATTGTAATATTGTGCGAACCCAGCCGTTTAGCGGAACGCGCTAAGAATTACCTATGGCGGCTGAGCGAGGACTGCGCGACTTTGATTGAAAACGGTATGGTCGCGGGTGAGCTTGCGAACTTCAGCAAAACGTGGGAGGACTGCGTTAGCGTATTCTCCGGCGCGGAGCGCAGTGTTGTAATGCTTGACAACTTCCGCGGAGCGCGTTACCCGCTTAATCCCAGGATTACGCTTACGCTTACGGCGAAACAACTGCCGAGCTACGGCGGCAGCCTTCCGACCGCCGCCGACGACATCAAACGATACTCGGAGGACAAATACCGTATCGTGGTTTTGTGCGGCGACGAGCGCAAAGCGAGAGCAATGTACGAGTTTTTGCAGGACGAGGGAATAAGCTGCGGCTTGGACTACAAACTGGAATCGCTTCCGAATCCGGGTCAGTGCGCGGTAAGCGTAGGCGGACTAAGCGCGGGTATGGAATACCCTAATCTCGCGCTCGCGATTATTACCGAGGGTCAGATAATGAGCTCGGAGTACCGCGCTCAGAACTCCGAATCGAAAAAGCGGCGTAAAGGTCATATCGCGGCAAAGAACAAACAGAAACTGCTGAATATCGCGGATTTAGCTCCCGGAGATTTGGTTGTTCACGAAACCCACGGAATCGGACGTTTCGTGAATATGTGCCGTATTGAGGTTGACGGCGTAGATAAAGAGTACATACAAATCGCGTATCGCGGAACGGACAAGGTTTACGTTCCGGCGACTCAACTTGACCTTGTAACGAAGTACATAGGCGGCAGCGGCGGCGATGCGGAACGGGTAAAGCTGTCGAAGCTGGGCGGTACGGACTGGGTAAAAGCGAAAAACCGCGCTAAAGCGGCGGCTAAAGATTTGGCACAGGGTTTGATTGAGCTTTACGCGGCAAGGCTTAGGGTGTTGGGTCATTCGTTCTCCGCCGACAGCGGTTGGCAGCGGGATTTTGAGGACGCGTTTCCGTACAACGAAACAGACGACCAGCTTAAAGTAATCGCGGAGATTAAAACCGATATGGAGAAATCCGTACCGATGGACAGACTTTTATGCGGCGACGTGGGATTCGGCAAGACGGAAGTCGCGCTTAGAGCGGTTATGAAGTGCGTAAGCGACGGTAAACAGGCGGCGATATTAGTGCCGACGACGGTGCTGGCTCAACAGCACTACGTTACGACCTCGCAGAGATTCGCGAACTTCCCCGTAACCGTTGACGCGCTAAGCCGCTTCAAAACCGGTAGCGAAATAACCCGCAGTCTGAAAGCGATAAAAGCGGGCAGTATTGATATTGTAATCGGTACTCACAGAATACTAAGCAAAGATATTGAGTTTAAGGACTTGGGACTACTTGTAGTGGACGAGGAACAGCGGTTCGGTGTGTCGCACAAGGAAAAGCTGAAAAAGCTCGCTAAACAGGTTGACGTGCTGACGATGAGCGCTACTCCGATTCCCCGTACGCTGAATATGGCTTTGGCGGGTCTTAGGGATATGAGCAGTATCGAGGAACCTCCCGCCGGACGTCACCCCGTTCAGACTTACGTACTTGAACACGACTGGAGCATTGTCGCCGACGCGATACGGCGTGAAATCGGGCGCGGAGGTCAGGTATACTATCTGCATAACCGCATTGAAACAATCGACCGTACCGCCGCCAAAATCCGCGAGGTTATTATTGGTCCAGACGCTGACGAAGCCGCAAGGAACTCGCTTAGAATCGGGATTGCTCACGGCGGAATGAGCGAGGACGAACTCAGCGACATTATGGAGCGTGTCGGCGCGAACGAAGTGCAGATTTTGGTATGCACGACGATAATAGAAGCCGGAATAGACATACCGAATGTGAATACGCTAATCATAGAGGACGCGGACAGACTGGGTCTGGCGCAGCTTCACCAGATACGCGGGAGAGTAGGGCGTTCCAGCCGACACGCGTTCGCGTACTTCACGTTCCGAACCGGAAAAGTGCTTAGCGAAATCGCCGCGAAGCGGCTAAGCACGATTCGGGAGTTCGCGGCGTTTAACTCCGGCGTGAAAATCGCGCTTCGCGATTTGGAAATCCGCGGAGCGGGAAATTTGCTCGGCGCGGAACAAAGCGGACACATGCAAAGCGTCGGGTTCGATATGTACCTGAAACTGCTTGACGAAGCGGTGCTTGAGGAAAAGGGCGAACCGGTCAGGCGCAAACCGACGTGTTCGGCGGATTTAAGCGTTTCCGCGAGTATCTCCGAAAGTTATGTTCCAAGTTCCGAACAGCGTATGGACGTTTACCGCCGAATCGCGATGATTGACAGCCGCGAGGAAGCCGACGATATGATAGACGAGCTTGGCGACCGCTACGGCGATATTCCCGACAGCGTTCTTGAGTTGATTAACGTGGCTTTGCTTCGCGCGGAAGCGGCTGAAAACGGAGTTACCGACATCAGTCAAAAGGGCGGGCAGCTTGTACTGAAATTTACGGAGCTTGATATTCCCAGACTGTTCGTAGTATCTGATATTCCGGAATTCGCGAAGCGAATCAAGTTTGAGAAAGCCGCTGAAGTTCTGACGGTTAACCTAAAGTTAACCGGTTCAGGAACAAGTGTAATAGACGACGCGATTAAATTCGTCAGAGCGTACGCGGAAAATAGCGGAGAGTAGAACTCAGAGCGGAGATAACTTATTTGGGGGACGGCGCGTTGGAATGGCAGACGTATCAATATAGTTATCTCTGCTCTAAAAAATATTTTTAAGGAGAACACAATGAAAATCGCAAAAATACTGGCGGGTTTGCTGGTAATCGTATTACTGCTTGCGGGGTGCGAGCAAACGGGAGGCACATTAACGAGTTCGCCTCCGGCGTCGCCCGGCGCAAATTCCGGAACTACGGCGGATAGAGGCGCGGTGTTGTATACAATCGGGGATAAGTCATTTTACGAGGACGATTTCAGATTTTGGGTAATTCGCGCGTTGGAGTACGCTCAGGTAAGCGCGGAGGGCGAAATTGACTGGAATGAATCCGACGGCAGCGGTATGACTTTAGCGGACTTCGTTAAAAATGAAGCGGTACAGTCGTCGAAAGTTTTCAAGGTTGTAGAGGACAAGGCAAAGGAACTCGGATTGCCGCTGACCGCCGAGGAAAAAGATTACCTTGATAACATCAGAGCGAATGTGCTTACGCAATACTTTGACAACGACCTTGAAATGCTTGAACAGTACCTGAACGATTACGCGATGACGGACGAGATGCTTAGGTATCAGGAGGAAATCCCGATACTGTACAATAAGATAATTGACGAAATCATAGGACCGGGCGGCGAGAAAATCAGCGACGGAGACATACTCGCGTGGGGCGCGGAAAATGGCGTGGTCAGAGCAAAGCACATTCTGTTTAAGACGAAATCCGACGACCGGATTACTCCGCTAAGCGAAGATTTAATCGCGTTCGCGAAAGAAACCGCGGACAATCTGTACGCGGAGCTTAGCGAAATCAGCGACCGCGCGCAATTGCTGTCAACATACGACATCAAAATGCAGGATATGTCGGAGGACCCCGGCAAGATAAGTAATCCCGACGGCTATCAGTTTATGCCTGGCTCAATGCGCGAGGCGTTTACGGCTACCGTTCAGGGGCTTGACGAGTACGAAATCAGCCCTCCGGTAGATATTGAGGACGGGTACTCCATTATGTTGCGGCTGCCGCTTGACCCGAATATGACGGTGATAGACTCGTCCGGAGGGGCGGCGATACTTCGCGAAATGGTTGCCGGCATTCAGATGAACGATTTGATTGACGCGTGGACAAACGAGATGTCTGTAGAGTTCACCGACGCGTTCAACAACATCGACCTGAATAAACTATTAGGGAAATAAATACAAAGTACAAATGATAGAAGGATATATGCCGCAGGAATAAACTCGGACATATTATCCTTATATCATTTGTACTTCCTATTTTTTTAGGGAGGTGTTATTATGCCGAACTGCGCCGCAATCATTTTAGCGGCGGGTTACTCCAGCCGAATGGGTACGCTGAAACCGCTTTTGGAGCTCGGCGGCGTTCCCGCGCTCAGTCGGGTAATCGGAGCGTTCCGCGACTCCGGCGTATCGGACATATCCGTAGTGACGGGCTACGAGCGGGAGCGGCTTGCTCCGTTGCTCCGCGGCGTTACGGAGGTTGTCAACGAGCGCTTTGACGAGGGTATGTTTACGAGCGTCCGAGCGGGCGTCGCCGCGTGCAAAGGCGATTACGCTTTGATTACTCCCGCCGATTGCGCGTTGCTTAACCGAGGAATAATCGGAGCGGTAATCGACTGCTCGGAGGGAAATAAAATCGTGATACCGCGCTATAACGGCGAGGAAGGTCACCCCGTGCTTATCAGCCGCGAGTTGTTCTCGGAGATTTTGAGCTACGACGGTTCCGGCGGCTTACGCGGATTGCTTGAGCGTTACGCAAGCGAAATCGTCAGAGTAGACGTCTTTGACGAGGGCGCGGTACTTGATATGGACACCCCGGAGGACTACGAGAAACTTAAAATGATTTTTGATAACAACGCCTGATTTACAGCTAGCGGAGCGTCGCTAAAAGCGTCGGCTTAGATAACCACCTGATTTTTGCCGTTATTTTTACCGATATACAATTTCTTGTCGCAATTCTCTATACTGTGTTCTACGTCCGAGCGGTCAAATATTCCTGCGCCTATGGTGACTGTCACGTGTAGTGAGATTTTCTCCAATGTTTCGGAGGCGGCAAGACTTGTCCTGATTTTTTCAAGTATGCGAAAGACCGTATCAACCTCAATATTTTCCAGCAGTACGAGAAATTCCTCGCCGCCCCAGCGGAAAATCATATCGGTTTTACGCAAAGCCTGCCGGAGAACCGCGGCGAGTTCCACAAGAACTTCGTCGCCTACGGAATGACCTCGTGTGTCGTTAACTTTTTTGAAATCGTCAATATCCAATATTGCCACGCACCACGGAGTATCGGAAGTGTCTTTCTTGATTTTATCAAACATCAGGTCGGCGTATCTTCGGTTAAAAAGCCCTGTCAACGGGTCGGTGTTCGCTTGGTTTTCCAATGCGGCTACTCGAAGTTCGTGATAATTTGCAATCGTTGTTTTGATAAAATTACCAATAGACAATTCCAGTATCATCGCGAAAAAGGTCAGTCCGATGTTGAAATAGGAAAATGTGCTTTTGAAGTTGCCGAGGTCAATCGGCGGAACATAACGTCCCTCTAAATACACCTGAACCAAAAGCAGAATAAGCGACAATCCGACAACGGGACCTTTAATATAATACTTGGCGTAGGGAATTGTCATCTGCATAACGAGTACAAGGAAAAAATAGAAAATCAAACGTGTGTAAAATCCTGTGAGCATAATGACAGTTGCCGCGTAACAGAGAATCTCAAGAGAGATTAAAAGTCCGGCAGACGTGTATTTTCGGTGTTGAGCAAGTACGAAACTTATGATATAGATAATAACGCTGACAATATTGATATACGCTACAACGGGGATATTAGCCGCGGCAAACAGGACAAGCATAATGGCGTGTACCAAAGCGGTAAAAACAGCGGTGCCGGACAGGATAATATACAGAAAAAGGTCGTCGTCATTTTCAAAGGAGTGTCCTGACAGAAACGGGTACAGGAAGTCCTGGAATTTTTTTATCACTGGCTTACATCTCCTAACCAGAGGATTTTACTGCGTACGCGTACGCTCCGGTTTTTGGTCTATCGGTTTCGGCCGCGTTCCGAACTTAACTTGAGGTTTTTCCGGCGATTGTTTCCTCAGACAATTCCGAAAATCCTTCTAGCCGAGAGGATTATCCATATCCCAAATCCGCTGACTACGGATTTGGGATATGAATAATCCACCGATGGATTTATTGTAGCATATAAAACCAGTTTTGTCAATCTAATTTTACGCGCGACAAAACCCCGTCAGCGTTCAGGGCTGACGGGGTTTGCCGATATAAGTTCGCCTAAAACAACTTACGATTAATCTGTGCGGAGAGCCTCTACGGGGTCTTTATTCGCGGCGGATTTGGCGGGTATAAGTCCGGCGATAAACGTCAGCAGACAACTTAGTACAATTAGGATTACCGCGCCCGCTATCGGCAGTTTTGATACGTTTGGAATGTTCGTGATTGACGTGATGATAATGTTCGCGGGAATATTAATCAGCACCGTCAGTCCTATTCCTATCGCTCCGGCGAACAGTCCGACAATAAGAGTTTCGGCGTTGAATACTCCGGAGATGTCGTGCTTGCTCGCGCCGATTGATTTGAGTATACCGATTTCCTTGGTACGTTCCAGTACCGACACGTAGGTGATTATACCAATCATAATTGACGACACGACCAGCGAGATACTTACGAACGCAATCAAAACCGTGCTTATCGCGTCAATGATATTACTGACGGAACCCATTAGCAACGCCATAAAATCGGTGTAGCGAAGCGGTTGAGCTTCCTCGTCCTCGGCTTTGCGCTCGTCGTTGTACTTCTTAATGAAATCGGAAAGTACGTCCTTGCTTTCAAAGTCTTTCGGGTAAATGCTGATTGAGTTTGGGTGTTCCTCGTCAACAATGCCCAACAGTAACTTGTTATTGTCAAATGTCGCGTTGGAGGTCGGAGCGTATTGCTCCATCATAGCCGCAAGTTGTTCGTCCGACATATTCGCGACCATATCCTGATATTCCGCGGGAATCATCGACATATCGAACTCCGGCATTACGCTGCCGTCCTCGGAGAACGGTTTACCGGTGAACACGTCCACGTCCTGGTTTCTCAATTGCTCGCCAACGATTTCAGAATCAAAGGTTTTCGACATAAGCTCTTTCGTCAGCGCGGGAAGATAACCGATGTTGCCGGAGATTGCCGTAGCTGACGCTCCCTCTTTTGGACGGATTATGCCGGTTACTTTCAGCGTAATGGCGTTATTCAGCGCGCCGCGCATATATTCTTTGTTGTCGCTCATATTATGCCACAGACCGTCTTTACGCTGATATATCGCCGCGTTGGGGATAACCTTGTACGTCAGCGCCAACAATTCATCGTAGGTAAATTCCGCGGTTTCTACCTCAATGTCTTTGGAGGCAAGCACGTCTCTGAACATCTGCTGAAGCTCGGTGCTGTCTTTCAAGCCCAAACAATACAGCGAGTAATCCGGGATATTGTTATGCTCCTGTACTACAATAACGATTTCGTCATAGTTTGCCGGCCATTTTCCGGCTACTACGTCGTACTGCTCCTGCAATAACGACGGATTATCAAGCATTTCGCTCCAGACGTTAGCCATACCCATCATCGAGGACATACCGCCGGCGCTGCCGGCTTGAATCTCACTGCCGCCCATTGCTATCGAACCGCTCATATCGCCGGGAGCGGTGCCGATAAACTGCTGCATAAAGTACGCGGGGTTAACCTGCACTATCTCGTTAGGGTCGCCCTTGAAAACATTTAGCTGTACGTTATAGTTGTAGTTTATCGCGTTAGTATATTTGTCAATTTCGTCTAAATGCGCGTCAAGATACTTTTTGAACGAGGCAAGGTCGTTCTTATTGCCGATTTGACTGCTCATTGACTTCATCATACCGCTCATAATATTAAGAGAGTAAACTTTGTTCTCGGAATCGTCGTGTGAAGCGGCGTCCTGCCGCATTTCCACCATAGAGGACATCATCGCGCCGATGTCGGCGTTCTGCTCCTGAATCTGAATCGGGTACGACGATAAAGTATCGCGTTGAACATCGTCAATATAGGTCTGCATTCCGTTTGACAGCGACAGAATAAGCGCGATTCCGATAATACCGATACTTCCCGCGAACGCGGTAAGGAACGTCCTGGCCTTTTTCGTCATAAGGTTATTAAGGCTTAATCCCAACGCGGTAAAGAACGACATCGACGGCTTACGCTCCTTACCCGCCGCTGATGTGTTTTTCCAGTCGGAAATCTCGTCGCCGAACAACGGGTTAGAGTCGTCAATTACCTTACCGTCTAAAAGCCGAACCGTGCGGTTAGCGTAGTGTTCCGCGAGGTCGCTGTTGTGCGTTACCATAATAACCAAACGGTCGCTGGCGATTTCACTTAGAATCTCCATTATCTGAACGCTTGTCGCGCTGTCCAATGCTCCGGTAGGCTCGTCAGCCATAAGTATATCCGGGTTATTGACTAACGCTCTCGCAATCGCGACGCGCTGCATTTGCCCGCCGGACATCTGATTAGGCTTCTTCTTTAACTGGTCGCTGAGACCGACGAGTTCCAACGCTTCTCTCGCTCTGCGGCGGCGTTCCGCTTTGCCGACGCCGCTAAGCGTCATCGCAAGCTCCACGTTCGCCAGTACGCTTTGGTGAGTTATCAGATTATAGTTCTGGAACACAAATCCGACGCGGCGGTTGCGGTAGTTATCCCAGTCGCGGTCCTTGTAGTCCTTGGTTGACCTGCCGTTGATTACAAGGTCGCCGTCGGTATAACGGTCAAGTCCGCCGAGGATATTAAGCATCGTCGTTTTACCGCAGCCGGACGGTCCGAGTATCGCGACGAACTCATTATCGCGGAACGCCAAATCAACGCCGTTCAAGGCCTCGATTGTGGTCGTACCGGCCTTGTAGGATTTCGTGATGTTCTTTAGTTGAAGCATTGGGTTACTCCTTTTCCAATTTAGATGATATTTCCAAAAAAAGCTCTATTGTCCGAATAAATTCGCGGGTATTGTCCTCACCCATCTCGCGAAAGACTTGCTCAATTTTGCATTTAGCGTCCGTGATTTCACTTGAAGCCTTAATACGTCCGGCCTCCGTAATCGACACAAGTACCTTGCGGCGGTCTTTTTTGTCGGTTTCACGCGTAACAAGCCCTTTCGCTTCGAGATTCCTAAGTACCACCGCAACCCTTGCGGAACTAACGCCCATCTCCGCTGAAAGTTCGCTGGGAATCAGCACTCCGCCGTCTGAAAGGAAAGCCAATATGAATTTCTCGCCCTTAAAGTGCTTGAGCATCTGCGATATGATTTCCGACTTGAAATGCGATAGCATCGTATTGAGATGTTCCGCGGCGGCAACCGAATAGTCCAACAAAATCCCCCCTTTCACAACAATTGCCTAACGATGTTAATAATATAACACCGTTAGGCATATATGTCAACGGGCGATTAACATAAACTATGAACGATTCGTAAATAAATCGCGTATTCGCAAGTCAAAAGTAAATGCCCCCTTATTACTG
>JAISKY010000090.1 GCA_031260745.1 Oscillospiraceae bacterium | reverse complement strand
ACCAAGCGCGAACTCGTTGACTTTTACGTCAAACAGCCGCGCAGTCAGAAAATGCCCCAGTTCGTGTACCGCAATCAGCACTCCAAACGCAATTATCGCAATAGCTATATACATTCAGCCGTAACCCTCCTAACATCTGCGTCAAGCTCGGTCAATTCATCGAGCGAGCTTCCCCGAACGCCGGAATAGCGTCCAAGCACATTCTCTATAATATGCGGAATCTCTGTAAACTTGCGTTTTTCTTTCAAAAACGCGTCAACCGTGGTTTCGTTCGCCGCGTTCAGGACTAAGCACTCGCAGGTTTCTGCGCGATAGTCGCGCTCCGCGCACTTAATCGCCAAATCCAAACATCGAAATGTTTCGAGGTCCGGTTTTTCAAACGTCAACGAGCCAATCTCCGTCAAATCCAACCGTTTACTAAGCCCCGGAACGCGTTCCGGATACGTAAGCGCGTACTGTATCGGGATTCGCATATCGGATACTCCCAATTGAGCAATCACCGCTCCGTCGGCGAACTCGACCGCGCTGTGAATAACGCTTTGAGCGTGTACGATTACTTCTACGCGCTCCGGCGAAACGCTGAACAACCGCATTGCCTCAATGAACTCAAGACCTTTGTTCATAAGCGTCGCGGAATCCACCGTAATCTTCGGACCCATCGACCAGTTAGGATTTTTCAAAGCGTCCGCGACGGTTACGCGTTCCAGTTGCTCCGCAGTGAATCCACGGAACGGGCCTCCGGAACAAGTCAGCAGAATTTTGTAATCTCCCCCCGCCGCTTCGCGCCGCTCCCCTCTCGGAGGGTGGAGTCGTCCCTGCAAACACTGGAAAATCGCGGAATGTTCGCTGTCAACGGGAATTAACTCCGCGCCGTATTTGCTTACCGCGTCCATAACTATCGCTCCGGCGGAAACCAAAGTTTCCTTATTTGCCAGCGCAAGCCGCGCTCCGCGCTTAATCGCCGCCATAGCCGGACGCAATCCCGCGAACCCGCTTATCGCGGAAAGTACAGCGTCGCCCTCCATAGCGCAAGCGATTACGCCCTCCGCGCCTGAAAGGACTTTGACATTCGTGTCCGCCAGCCTTATTCTTAGGTCTCCGGCCGCGTCCTCGTCATAAAGCGCGGCAAAGCGCGGCTTTACGCGCCGCGCCTGTTCCTCAATCAAAACGGCTCCGCTATTAGCCGAAATCGCCGTAATCGCAAGTCCCAACCGCTCCGCAACCTCTATCGTTTGCCGACCGATTGAACCGGTAGAGCCTAATATCGAAATAGTTTCCATAATTTATTGATTAATCACAAACCGTTATTACATTATTAGCCAAATAAGATACGCCATAGGCGCAACGAGAATAACGCTATCAAATCTGTCAAGCATTCCTCCGTGTCCTGGCAGTATGTTGCCGTAGTCCTTAATTCCGATTTTGCGTTTAATGAAGGAAAAGAATAAGTCCCCCGCTTCAGCCGCAACTCCAAGAATCAATCCTATCACTAACGCCGCGGCAACGCCGATTTCGCTGACGAATAACAGCGAGAATATCATCGGAGCAATCAGTCCTCCTATAACGCCCATATCGGTTTTATTCGGACTGACTTTCGGGAACGGGTGCTTTTTGCCGAAACGACTGCCAAGAAGCATCGCTCCTCCATCGCTCAAATACGCGCAACCGAAAACCATAAGCGTCATTAAGCTGCCGTTCCGCACCTTAAACGCCGCAAGGAGTGAAAATGACCCAAGTATCAATACCGCAACCGGCAATAAAGATGTTTTGCGTCCTGACGACATCAGCTCGATTATACATATAACCGCTACCACGCCGACTACACACAGAAACAGTATATCAGGAGCAAACCATACTACCGCGGCCGTCAGCGGTATGCCTACCGCCGCCACGAATAAACGCTCTTTCACCGAGCCACTTCCTCCATATTAAACGCTTCTATTATATCCCCGACCTTAATGTCGTTAAATCTGTCTACCGCGATTCCGCATTCATAGCCGTTCTGAACTTCACGCACATCATCCTTGAATCGCTTTAAGCTTGACATATCTCCCTCGTGAACCACAATACCGTCGCGCACAACGCGTACCTGAGCGCCGCGTTTGATTGAGCCGTCCTGCACGTAGCAACCCGCGACAGTTCCGATTTTGCTGACTTTGTAAGTCTGACGAATTTCCGCGTGACCAAGTACGACTTCGTGGAATTTAGGCGCGAGCATACCCTTCATCGCGGCTTCGATTTCCTCAATGCACTCGTAGATGACGCGGTACAAACGCATATCTACGCCCTGACGCTCCGCGCTATCTCTCGTCACCGCGTCCGGACGCACGTTAAACCCTACGATTATAGCGTTGGACGTCGCCGCAAGCATAATATCGCTCTCGTTAACCGCGCCTACGCCGCTGTGAATTACGCGCACGCGAACCTCGGCGTTTTCGAGTTTCTCTAAACTCGCCTTAACCGCTTCGGCGGAACCTTGAACGTCAGCCTTGACGATAATCGCAAGCTCTTTAAGTTCGCCCTCCTGAATACGGCTGAACAAATCGTCGAGCGTAACTTTCGCGACAGAACCAGTTCCGGTTTGTCTGGTGTTAAATTTACGCTGTTCGGCAAGCTCGCGAGCCATACGCTCGTCGCTGACAACGCTGAATTCTTCACCCGCGCCGGGAACCTCTCCAAGTCCGGTAATCTCGACCGGAACGCTCGGACCGGCTTCCTCCAGCAGTTCACCGTGGCTGTTAGTCATTGTGCGTACGCGTCCGACCGCCGCGCCCGCGATAATAATATCGCCCTGCTTCATCGTACCGTTTTGTACGAGCAAAGTCGCAACCGGACCGCGTCCCTTGTCAAGCCGCGCTTCAATTACCGTACCCTTAGCCGGACGCGTGGGATTGGCTTTAAGCTCCCTAAGCTCCGCGACAAGCGTAACATTCTCCAGCAGTTGCTCAATTCCGTCTCCGGTTTTCGCGGAAATCGGAACGGTAATTGTATCGCCGCCCCATTCTTCCGAAACCAACCCGTGTTCCGTAAGCTGCTGTTTAATCCGGTCGGGATTCGCTCCGGCTTTATCCATCTTGTTAATCGCAACGACAATCGGAATTTCCGCCGCCTTAGCGTGGTT
>JAISKY010000292.1 GCA_031260745.1 Oscillospiraceae bacterium | reverse complement strand
CTCAATCCCGCCGTCCGCGAGACGTTTTAGCCTCGGCATAATATCCGCCGCAAGCTTATTGCCCATCATTTTGACCCTAAGCTCCGGGTTCGTCGTATGAACCGAAACGTGAATCGGGCTAATCCTAAGCGCGATTATACGGTCAAGCTCCCGCTCCGACAAATTTGTCAAAGTGATGTAGTTGCCCTGTAAAAAGCTAAGCCTCGCGTCGTCGTCTTTGAAGTACAATGTATCGCGCAATCCGTCAGGAAGTTGGTCGATAAAACAAAATACGCACTTATTCGCGCAGCCTTTCGGCTTATCTATCAAATAAGTTTCAAAGTTAAGCCCCAACGGTTCAAATTCCGGATTCTTAACCCGCCGTACTATCACCTTACCGCCCGGAGTGTGAGTTTCCAGTACGATTCTGTTATCGGCGGAGTAAAATCGGTAATCAAGCACGTCAATAATCTCGTGACCGTTAATTGAGGCTAGAAGCTCACCCGGTTTCACGCCCGCCTTAAACGCGGGGCTATAAGTATCTACTGATTGTATCGTCGTCATAAACTAAATCGTGAAGTTTTTTACTTTTGTACTCGCCGTCAGCAAAGCGGCAGACAATGTTTTCGATGCCCGCGTTGATGATGAAGCGTTCGCACATCTTACACGGAGCCGCGTCAAGAAGCTCCCCTGTTTTGCCGTCGCGCCCCACAAGGTACAGCGTACCGCCGATGGTTTCCTCTCTGGCGGCGGAGATAATCGCGTTCGCCTCCGCGTGAACCGCGCGGCAAAGTTCGTATTGCTGACCTTGGGGAATCCGCATTTCATCGCGCAGACAACTTCCCAAATCGTCGCAATTCTTACGACCGCGCGGAGCGCCGTTGTACCCCGTAGCGACAATCTCGTCGTTTTTAACGATTATCGCGCCGTATTGCCGTCTAAGACACGTAGAGCGGTGGCTGACCGCGTCGGCAATATCCAAATAGTAATTTACTTTGTCTTTACGTGACA
Organism: Oscillospiraceae bacterium; assembly: GCA_031260745.1. Taxonomy (GTDB): domain Bacteria; phylum Bacillota; class Clostridia; order Oscillospirales; family Oscillospiraceae; genus JAISJH01. The sequence continues at coordinate 8,740 of JAISKY010000292.1, read as the reverse complement.
TACTTTTATCCCCCGCAATTTCAATGAAAAATTAGTATGAAAAAATGAAAAATTCTCGTAATTTATGCTTTCTGCTCTCGTCCTTCGTATCTCTACTCTCTGCTCTCTTATCTCTAAACTAGTTTATACTTCCATAAGCACCGTCAGAACCATCGGATTACGGCGGGTAGCTTTGTACAGGTACTGCGAAACCGCCGCTTTTATCGTAGTTTTCAGCGTAGTCCAGTCGCTGATTCCGTCGTCCTCACACGTTACCAAAGTTTCAAGCACGACCGTACGAAGTTCCTCAATCAGCGAGGCGTTTTCCTTGACGTACACGAATCCTCTCGTAATGATGTCGGGACCGGAAACAATCCCCCCGTCGTCCTGGCTTAGTCCGACAACAATCACGAGCATACCGTCCTGAGCCAAATGCTTGCGGTCGCGAAGCACAATGCTTCCGACGTCGCCGATTCCCGTGCCGTCCACGAATATCTTACCGGATTGCACGCTGCCGTTAAGCCCGATGTCCTTTTTCGATACCTCGATTATCTGTCCGATGTCGCTAATCAGCACGTTTTTGGGCGGAATACCCATATCTCTGGCTATCACCGCGTGAAGTTTCAAGTGACGGTGTTCGCCGTGTACCGGAATGAAAAACTTAGGTTTCGTCAGCGCAATCATAATCTTCAGTTCTTCCTGGAATCCGTGACCTGAAACGTGAAGCTCGTCCACCGCGCGGTACATAACCTCCGCGCCTTTGCGGAACAGCTCGTTAATGATTTTACTGACCGTAGTTTCATTGCCGGGTACAGCGCTCGCGCTTATGACTACGCGGTCGCCCGGTTTAATCTCAATATACTTATGCCCGCTGAACGCCATTCGGTATAACGCCGACATAGTTTCGCCCTGACTTCCCGTAGTTATAATTACGGCTTTATCGTCCGGGAAGTTTTTAATCTTGTCAATGTCAACCAAAGTATCGCTCGGAATCGTCATATAACCAAGCCCGACCGCGACTTTCAGCATATTTTCCATACTGCGTCCGGTTACGGCTACTTTTCGACCGTATCTTGCCGCGATGTCCATTATCTGCTGTACGCGGTGAACATTCGACGCGAACGTCGTTACGATTATTCGGTTCTTGCAACTCTCGAAAAGGTTGTCGAACCTCATTCCGACACGGCGCTCAGAGTTTGAGAACCCCGGACGCTCCACGTTCGTGCTGTCCGCGAGCAACGCCAATACGCCCTTCCGTCCAAGCTCACCGAATCGCGTCAAATCGGTTATCTCGTCGTGTATCGGCGTCGGGTCTATCTTAAAATCTCCCGTCTGAATTACTATTCCGACCGGAGTAGTAATCGCGAAAGAAACCGAACCGGCAATCGAGTGATTAATGTGTATCGGTTCCACCGAAAAGCACCCCGCTTTGTACGATACGCCCGGCTGTATCTCGATAAGCTCCGCGATGTCCATCATCCGGTGCTCCTCAAGTTTTAGCTTAACCAAACCAAGCGTCATCGGAGTCGCGTAAATAGGAGCCGTTATATCCCGTAATACGTACGGTATCGCTCCGATATGGTCCTCGTGTCCGTGAGTAAGAAAAATCCCGCGTATTTTTTCCCGATTTTTAGCCAGGTACGTGACATTTGGTACTACCACGTCAACTCCGTACATATCGTCGTCGGGAAAACCCATACCGCAATCGACAACGATAATGTCATTTTTATATTCATAAACGGTAATATTCTTACCGACCTCGTTTAAGCCGCCTAACGCGACTATTTTTAGTTTATCCGCCATAATTGCAATCGTTGAACGGGAGAATCAGGCATACGCCCGTTCCCGTTCCTTTTCCTTTCTTAATGAAAAATAATGTAATTTTATAATTGTGCGTCCCTTATAGGACGGCTGCAATTTCATATTAATATCTGCAAAAGCTGTAAAAAATTAATGTCTACATAATTATAGCACACTTTTTTATTATTAGCAAGCAAAATTTATGTCGAACGAAAAGTTTACAAATGTTCGAGTTTTTTCCCTAAAATATTCTTGAACCCCTTGCATTTTGTGTTTATACTTGTTATAATAATAAAGAATACGGAGGAAATAAAGAATATGCAACTCAAACAATCATTGTCAGCGATTTTGGTAACGGTACTGCTTGCCGCGCTGTTGTCGCCGTTCACGGCTTTATCCGCCGAAACCGCTCCGGACAAGTTCACCGACGTTAATGCCGAAAGCTGGTATTACGACGCCGTAACCGCTTTAGCCGAAATCAAGGTAATTGAGGGATACCGCGACGGTACGTTCGGTCCGGACGACCCGCTTTCCACGGCGCAATTCCTTAAAATGCTTTGCGGCTCGGTTTTACCGAACTGGAGCGAACCCGTTCTTTCGGACGACAGCGCCGCCAATTGGCAGGACGTTTATTATTATGCCGCTCTTGACAGAAACCTAATCCGCGAAAGTGAATTTGACATCAACAAACTTGACGCGCCTATTACGCGTTACGACGCCGCGCTGTTGATTGGGCGCGCCGTCGAAAACGTACTTGAGGAGGATTCTCTGCTTCAGTCCGGTATTTCCGGTCTTATTTCCGACAATCGCAAACTGCCCGCGAAATATGTCCACCCGGTTCAGCTCGGATATTCTATGGGATTGTTCAGCGGGTACGAGGACGGCAGTTTCGGCGGCGACAACTACCTTACGCGCGCGGAGGGGGCGGTAATCGTAATGCGTCTGACCGCTCCGTCAATGCGTTTGAAATATCCCGACAATACGCCTAAACTGGCAATAGACAGTAAAACTCCCGAACCTTCTCCAAGCGCGGCTCCGCAACCGCCCAGCGTAATTCCTCCGCCTGTCCAAACCGAAAAGCCCGCCGAGTTCGTCGCGGAGGACACGTTATTCATCGGCGACAGTCTTACTCACGGTTTGTATCTTTACGGCAAAATGCGCGAAACGAACTATCTTTACTCCACGGGAATGAGCGTTTTCAAAGCCCTCAGCAACAACTTTGAAACTCCGGGCGGCAGCGACATTAAGCTCTCCGACGCTTTAAGCGGTAAAAAGTACGCAGCCGTTTATATTCTGCTGGGTATTAACGAACTTGGTTCAAACGTCTCAGACTATACCGACGCTTACGGAAAGATAATCGACAAAATAAAAGAGCTTTTGCCGGATACGGAAGTCTATATCCAAAGCCTTTTGCCTGTCAGCAAGAAACGCAGTACAAGCGGCGGAACTTTCACCAAAGACCGTATCAACTCTTTCAACGAGAGTCTAGCAAAACTCGCCGCAGACAAAGAGGTAAACTATGTTGACATCAATTCGCTTTTCGCCGACTCAGAGGGCTATTTGCCCGCGGCGTCAACCTGGGACGGCGTTCACCTAAATTCCAAAGACTACGTCACCTGGGCAAACTTTCTTAAAGGCTAATATAAAAAAATTCCAACGGGCGGCTTTTGACCGCCCGTACATAAATCTTTACAAATCCGCGACGGTTACGCCGAAGTCGCCCTCGCCGTAGGAGCCAATCCGAAACTTTTTCACGTTTTTGTTGCGTTTCAAAGCGTTTTGCACAGCGGCTCTTAACGCGCCCGTTCCTTTTCCGTGGATAATCCTGACACTAAGCAGATTCGCTCTTACCGCGTTGTCAATGTAACGCTCCAAAACCGCGGTAGCCTCCTCGCTGTCCATTCCTCGAAGGTCAACCTCGCTATGCACGTCCAAAGTTCTTAACGCCGCTTCGCTTTTTTCCAGATACCTTTGAGTTTCACTTTTTATATCCTCAAGCAAACGAACCTCGTTAACTCCGGCTCTAACTGTCAGGATTCCCGCTTTTAGCTCCAACTCACCGTCGGAGTTAACCGAGATAACTTCCGCTTTAGTGCCGAATTTCAGAAGTTCCACCGTATCGCCGGGTTTAATCTCGCGGTAGTTCCATTCGGCGGTTTCCGGTTCTTCCTCCGGCGCGCCGGCGTAAACGTCTTTTTCCGCATCGTTAAGCGTCTTGAACGCGTCGGCGGGATTAGCGCCGGTACGCTGAGCAATCTCCAGCGCGGCTTTGACTTGCTCCCTAGCCTGAACGATAATACGTTCGGCTTCGCCGCGAGCCTCCCTTGTCGCCTTAACCTTTTCATCTTCCAACCGCTTACGCAGGGTTTCAGCCTGCAAGCGTTCGTTGGCTATTTCTTCGTTCTTAACTCTAAGCTCGAAATTCAGACGCTCCATCTCCTGACGCTTCGCCTGTAAGTTAGCGATTACGGCTTCAAATTCCGCGTTGCCGCTGTCAACGCGCTGTTTCGCGTCCTCGATTATATTCGGATTAAGCCCAAGCCGCTCCGAAATCGCGAACGCGTTAGATTTGCCCGGAATCCCGGTAATCAGCCGATACGTAGGCTTTAGGGTTTCGACGTCAAACTCGCACGAAGCGTTTTCCACGCCCTCGGTTTGGAGCGCGTAAAGTTTAAGCTCCGCATAGTGAGTAGTAACCGCCAGCTTCGCGCCACGTTGCCGAGCGTACTCGATGATTGCGGTCGCGAGCGCGGCGCCCTCCGCCGGGTCGGTTCCCGCGCCAAGCTCGTCAAGGAGTATGAGAACTCCCCCCTTGTCCCCCCTCAAAGAGGGGGGCTGTTGTTGCGGCGCCCCCCGCTCTGAGGTTAACCCTTGCATTGCCCCCCTCGCTGAGGGGGGGTAGGGGGGGAGCTCCCCCAATATCGCGACTATGTTTGTCATGTGCGAGCTAAACGTAGACAGCGACTGCTCTATGCTTTGCTCGTCGCCGATGTCCGCAAGTATCTGTCGAAAAATCGGAACCACGCTACCGCTTGCGACAGGTATATGCAGTCCGCACGCCGCCATCGCGCACAATAGTCCAAGCGTTTTTATACTGACCGTTTTACCGCCCGTATTCGGCCCGGTTATTACCAACGTATCCCACGATTTGCCTAGCGAGACGTCCACCGGAACCGCCGTATCCTTGCTAAGCAGCGGGTGACGCGCGCGCTTCAACTCAACCTCGCCGTCGGAGCTTAGTATTGGCTCGGCGCATTTCATTTCATACGACAGCGCGGCTTTCGCGAATATCACGTCAAGCGCGACCAGCATATCCCAGCTATTCAGAATATCGTCCGCGAAGTTTGCGGTTTCGGCGGACAACTCCGCCAGTATGCGCTCAATCTCGCGTTTCTCCTTGCCCTCAAGTTCGCGGATTTCGTTGTTGGCATTAACGACGCTCATAGGCTCAACGAACAGCGTCGCTCCGCTTGACGACGTATCGTGAACGATTCCCGGAACCGCGCCCTTATGCTCCGCGCGTACCGGAACCACGAATCGTCCGCTTCGCTGTGTTATTATCGACTCCTGCAACGATTTCTGATATGACGGCGATGAAATTATTTTTTGCAGTATGTCGCGGACTTTACTGTTAGCCGCTCTTATGTGACGCCGAATCGCGTACAGTTCCGACGAAGCGCTGTCCGAGATTTCGTCCTCCGCGACTATCGCGCGGTCGATTTTTTCCTCGAGGAATTTGTTCGGTCTAAGCGACCAGAACATCGGCGCGAGCGAATTGTTATTACTGCCCTCGCCATACGCCGCGATTTGCCTTGTTTCCCTAAGCACCGACGAGATATTCAAAAGTTCGCGGGTATTCAGCGTGCCGCCCAGTTTCGTGCGGCTCAAAGCCGACCCGATTTCTCTCAAATTCGCGAAGCCCGGCGTCTGCCGGGTTTCCGTCATTAACTTAGCGTCGGAGGTTTCGCGCATAAGCCGCTCCGCCTCCGCAAGTTCCGTCACCGGACGAAGCAAACGTATTTGTTCTTTCGCCGAATCGCTTCCCGCTTTTTCAGCCAGTATCTCCAGCAACGCGGGAAGTTCAAGCGTATTTAGTGATTTTTGCGTTAAATTCATATTTAATCTCCGTAAAAGTAACCGTATAGAGGAACCCCCCCCCTATAAAATCTCCCTTATTTCATCGAACGAAACAAAACCCGCGATTCTCGCGATTCTAATTTCCAACGCCTTTTGAAATCGTTTCAAGGTTGTCCCGTCCGCAGAAATTTCCAGTTTTGACATAGTATCGAACGCCCTAGCAATCAACCGAAACAACTCCGGCTGAGGTACGTCGCTATCGGACAGAGCTTCCGCTATTTTGGCGATATATGCCGCAAGCTCGAATTTCTCTATGTCTTTTCTGATACCGCGAAACTCCGCGACCGTACGCCCCTCCTGAGCGTACCAACGTCCGTTCGACTGTCTGAGCGTCAACTCCGAACATACGTACGGTTCCGCGTAGGCTTTGGAGCCGTTGGACGTGACCGTAAGTTTCTCGCCCTGCTCCGTCAGCACAGTCAATATCCGACTGCGTTCCTTGTAATCCGCGTAGCGCAGTATCAACGCTCTCGTTGTCATATACATACCGCATTCACCTTGTTAATCACGATTCCGCGCCGATTAAACGTCGGCTCGGCATAAGCCCGCCGCGGCTCACGGCTCAGATACATAGCCGAAATCCCTTAACGCCGTGGAGTGGTCGCGCCAACCCTCCTTGACTTTCACCCACGTTTGCAGGAAAACTTTCGTACCCATAAAACGCTCGATGTCCTTGCGCGAAAGCTCGCCGATACGTTTAATCATCTCGCCTTTTTTCCCGATTATTATTCGCTTGTGAGTGTCGCGCTCACAGTAAATCGTCACGTCAACGTCAATTACGGGTTCTCCGGCGGTAGTATCGCGCTCGGAGAACTTCGTTACCTCAACCGCCGTTCCGTGCGGAATTTCCTGATTAAGACACATCAGCAACTTCTCGCGGACAAGCTCGCCGACTACTACCAAATCGTCCTGGTCGGAGGTCATACCGTCGGGAAACAGCGCTCCGCCGTCCTGAGCAAACTGCGCCAAAACGCTAAGCAATTCCTCAACGCCCTCGCCGGTTTTTGCGGAAATCGGAATAATATGCTCAAACTCCGAGTATTTCGCGATTATCGGCAGTAAACTGTCAACGCGCTCCAACGTGTCAATCTTGTTTATCACGAGTACCACCGGAGTTTTCCCGCGCTTAGCGATGTTCGGCAACTCGTCGTCCTCGCGCCCGTTTTCAATCATCATCACAACTACGTCAACACCTTGAACGCTTTCACGCACAGTCTTAACCATATACTCGCCGAGTTTGGTTTTAGGCGTATGATAGCCCGGAGTATCAACGAACACGAACTGAGTTTCGCCGCGGTTCGCGACCGCTCTAATCCTGTGTCTGGTAGTTTGAGGCTTAGGCGTAACAATCGCGATTTTCTCACCCGCGACCGCGTTCGTCAAAGTGCTTTTACCTACGTTCGGCCGCCCGATTATCGCCGCGACCAGAGTTTTTGTTATCATTTGTATATATTACCTTTCTAATTCCCTATTCTGTAAGTAGCGCGATTTAACGGCAAACACCTACTAATCACAGGAGGTCACTACGTTTGCCGCGCCGGCGTAAACCCGAACGCTACGGAATGATGAGAAAATCGTATCTCCAAACCAATTATCCCATACAGTATAACATAATGTTGTTAAAAGAGCAACAATTTTCTCACCTCCGCGACGCAGAAGAAATAGCGGCGAATTCCCGCCGAAAGAATTGATTGTAAATGCAATAACGAGAAATTATGCAAGTATACCAAAATACGCAAAAATACGTTCCCATAAGGGCAACGTATTTTTCGTTTTCTTTTGCGCAGCGTCACGCTGCACGGCGATTTAGTTTACTCCGCGGATTTGAGAACCTCGACCATATTAAGGCGGCGAATTTTGCGCGAGAACAGACGGTTCACCAACACAGACAGTCCGAACGTGAACACCGCGGAGATTACGAACACGGACACGCTAAGCGTAACGGGGAAGTCGAACGAATCGCCGGAGTACGACACAATCACGTCGATAAGCCGCAGACCTCCCGGAACTCCCAGCGCGAAGCCTATTAAGGAGAACCACAGGTTTTGCGTGAGCAGAAGTCCGCGTAACTTGCCGGATTTCAGCCCCATAACTTTCAGCGTAGCCATCTCGCGCTCCATCTCGGTGAACGACAGCAACCCGAGATTATACAGTACCACAATTGCCAGTACCGCCGCCGCGATTATCAGCAGATACACCATTATGTACATCGCTTCGGTCATATCGTCCCAACCCGCGGACGCGTCGGAGGTAGATTCAATCGTTTCTACTCCGTTGGGTCGAGTTGTCACGACATCGGCGGACAAAATCGCGGTGGTTCGGTACGTCAGTCCGAGCGATTCCAAGTATTCGCGGCTCATTGTAATGCCCTGCGAAACGGGAGCGCGGTAAATCGCGGCAATCTCGCCGGTAATCCAGCCCTCGTTACCGTAAATGTGCCACTCTACGCTGTCGCCGACGCAGACATTCAGCTTTTCCGCGAGTTTTGCCGTTATTGATACGCCGTCGTGCGACAGTTCAACAGGATTCAGGTTCATATCGGTATTAGCAATCAGCGTAGTATTATCCGTGACGAGTATCGCGCCGGATTTTTTCACTCCGTTAGCGCGGATTTCAATGCTGTCCTCCATAATCGGCTCGCCGTCAATTTGTTCGCCGTTTGAGTTTTCGCTTAGTATCAGCTTGGACTCATATTTGTTTGTGATTTCATACTGCCAGACTTTAAGGACTTCCATACTGTGGTTCATACTTAACGCGCAGACAATCAACGCGGTACAGCCGAATACTCCGATTATCGCCATCGCGGATCGGACTTTGTTACGCG
>JAISKY010000290.1 GCA_031260745.1 Oscillospiraceae bacterium | reverse complement strand
CCCCGGAATAACCTACAATAAGGACGGAGCCACGACGTATCCGAAACGTCCCAAGGTCGGCTGGGTGTTCACAATGAACGCTCCGGGTCAGTTTTATACGGATTTCTTCGGCGGACTTGTCGGAGCGGCAAACCGAATAATCGGCGACTCCGAGTACGTAATGGCGTATCAGACTCAACAATTTGAGGATTACTCAAAATACGCCGCGACTATGTTTGACGTTGATACTGTTAAAAAACGTCATATCGAACAATTCCCCAAGGACTGCGAAGCCGCGTTCGAGATGGGAAAAAGATTGGCAGGAGGTAAATAATTATGCCTGATTTCAAACCACAACCACCCGTAGAAGTTTTTGACGGAGTATGGAATCTTACTCCGGGTATGTCCAACAGTTATCTTGTCGTCGGAAGCAAAGAGGCGCTTCTGATTGATACCGGAGTCGGACGCGACGATTTCCTAGAGCAAATCGCCAAAATTACGGATAAGCCGGTTTCGCTGGTTACGACTCACGCTCACGGCGACCATACCGGCGGACATAAGTTTTTCGGTACTTTCCACATCGGCGAAAAAGATATTCCGTTTTTGGACGATTCGCTGAAAGCTAACGCCGAAGCGATAGACCCCGCAAGAAAATTCGATTTCGGCGGCGGTGATTTCGCCGAGTTTATACCGTTGCCCGGACATACTCCCGGAAGTTACGGAGTTTTAATACGCTCCAGGCGGTTGTTATTTACCGGAGATATGATTTGCAACGGCACAATCTTTATGGTTGAGGGTCAGTGCGATTTTAACGACTTTATCGCCAGTATGGACAAAATTTCGGGCTTCGAGGGCGCGGTAGATTATCTCGTCGTCTGTCACGGCGAACCTAACGCGCTTCCGGTCAGTCACGCGGCAAAGCAAAAAGCGGTGGCTCAAGCGTATCTTGACGGGAAACTTGAAGCAATCGTACTCCCCGCAGACGGTCCGCGTTCAGGTACTGTATACGCAAACCAAGACGGTTTAGGGTTTTTCAGACCATAAACATTTCCGTCTATCTATATTTTTTGAAGGAGTAACGACAAGTCTATGCAAAAATTTCAAAACACGTTATGGGGCTTTAAGAAAGAAGACGTCATGGAGTATATCGAAGATAACGCCAGACGTACTCAGCAGTATAAGTCTGAACGCGACGCGTTGCAGATTGAGCGCGACGCGCTGAACGTCAAACTCAGCGCGATAACAGAAGAACACGAAGGTATTCAAGAGGAAGTCGAAACGCTTAGAACGTCTAACGAAAGACTGCAAGAAGAAAACGAACTGCTTAAAACCGACCATCAGGCGCTTCAGACAGAACATAGTTCCGTTACAATCGACCGTGATGTTATGCGCGCCGAACGCGCGGAGTTGGTTCTCGACCGCGATACGCTTAAAGCGGAATACGATTTGGTTAAAAGTGACCTCGACGCTACCAGAGCGGAACGCGATGTTCTGCAATCAGAGCGCGACTCGCTTATGGCTGAACGAGATACGCTTAAATCGGAGTATGACGTTTTACTGTCTAAGCACGACGCGCTTGTGCTTGACCGTAACACAATGAAAGTTGAAGTTGATACGACGGCTCAGGAATTGGAACAGATTAAAACGAAATACTCCAACTATGACCCCGGTCATTTTGAGAGGTTCGAGGAATCCGGCGCGGTTAAGGACGAACTTGAAACGCTGAAATCCGAATACGAGGACCTGAAAACGGAGTACAATTACCTCAAGTCGGATATGGATTCGGTAACGTCGGTACGTCAGGCGTTAGCTGATGAGTTGCGCTCAACGAGAGCGGAACTTGAACAGGCGAGAAACAATGGCTCGGTTGCCGCTCCGGTTCAGGAATACGTTACTGCGGCTGTTGACTCGGACGATTCGGCGCGTCCCGCCGCTGACCCCGAGGTTCAGGTTGTGGAACGCGTAGTGGAGCGTATTGTGGAAGTTCCGGTTCCCGCCGAAAATAGTATGTCGGACGAGGACGCCGCCGAGCTTAAAGCGTTACGCGAGGAGCGTTCGGAGCTTGTACTTGAACGCGACAGTCTTAACACGATAATTGATTTGTTAAAGTCGAATACTGATACCGCAAATAATTCGGCGGATTCAGACAATGCGGAGCTTGCGTCGTTACGCGCGGAGCGCGAGGCGCTTATACTCGAACGCGACAACCTTAACGCGGCTGTCAATCTGCTGAAGTCAAACTTTGGCAGTACAACATCAGACAGCGCGCCGACTTCCGACCCTGCCGATATTGCCGCGCTGCGTTCCGAACGTCAGGAACTTGTACTCGAACGCGATAATCTCAACGCGACTATTAAACTGCTGAAAGCAAACCTTGAAAACACTACCTCCGAAAGCGATTTGCTTAAATACCGCTACGGCTCAATTGAAGCGGAACGCAATAAGCTAAAAGAACAGGAATCGAATTTCATCTCGGAGCGCGACCAACTTGTCAAAGAATGCAGCGCGTTAGAAACGGAACGCGACCAGCTTAGAGTTGAGATTAGCGTGCTAAAATCCAATCTTGATAAATCCGCGTCGGAATGCGATTTATTGAAATACCGCTATTCCGCGATTGAAGCGGAACGCAGTAAATACCGCGCGGAGGACGCGAGACTAAGCTCGGAGCTTGACACCCTGAAAAATGAGCATAGTATGGTTGTCAGCGAACGCGATATGCTGAAATCTAATCTTGAAACGGTGACGTCGGAATGTGACCTGATGAAGTACCGCTTCACCGCGGTTGATACGGAGCGTAACGCGGCTAAAGCCGAAAACCTCAGAATAGGCGCGGAGCTTGACTCGCTGAAGAGCGAACACGGAATACTTGTCAGCGTACACAACTCGCTTATGAGCGACCACAATTCGCTTGTTACCGAACGCGATTCCATCAGGGTTAGCCTTGACTCGGCAATGTCGGAGAATGATTTGCTGAAATACCGCTATTCCTCAGTTGAAGCGGAGCGCGATTCCCTGAAAGCCGACGAAGCTCGGCTGACTTCGGAATGTATGAATCTAAGGTCAGAATGTCTGTCGCTGAAAGACGAACGCGACTCGTTGAGCGTCAAGTACGAGCGCATAGTCCGCGACGTCGAAGTTATAGCGTCGGAAAGCGATTCCGCGATTGCGAAACTACGCGCGCTGGGAGCGCGGCAGGCGTCCGCGCCGCCAACGGATTACTACTCAGGAAATGCTTAGAAGTCTCCGCATAGAAAATGTTGCGGTTATAGAAAAATGTAAAGTTGAGTTCGCACCGGGTTTTAACGTGTTAACGGGAGAAACCGGCGCGGGCAAAAGCATTGTAATTGACGCGCTCGGCGCGGTTATCGGCGGTCGCGCGGGCAAGGAGCTTGTTCGCACGGGCGCCGACAACGCGCTTGTCACCGCAGAATTTGACTACGCTCCGAACATCACGCGATGGCTTGAAGAAACCGACCTCGGCGACGTTGAGGACGAGTTTCTTATCGTATCGCGTAAAGTCGGAGCCGACGGCAAATCAGGCTGCCGCGTTAACGGTGTTCCGGTCAGCGTAGCGCAACTTAGGGAACTCGGAGCGATGCTTGTCGATATTCACGGTCAGAACGACGGTCAGAAGTTGCTTGCGGAAGGCAATCATCGCGCGTACCTTGATACGTTCGCCGGAGCGGATACTACGCTTTCGGAGTATCGCTCTAAATATCACGATTATAGGTCTAAGCAGAAAGCGTTGGACGAATTAAAGCGTAAACAGCGCGACAAGGAAGTCCGAATCGAGGAACTAAAGCGTCAGGTTGACGAGTTAAGCAAGGCGAAACTTAAAGACGGCGAGCAAGACGAACTTTTAGCTCGCCGCGAAATGTTGAAAAACGCGGGTAAGCTGACCGACGCGGCTGACTCCGCGTATGATAGTTTATCGGGTGAGGGCGACGCGCTCGGACTGTTGTCCGGAGCGGCGGCTCAAATAGCTAAAGCGGGCGCGTTCGCGCCGGAACTTAACGCGCTTGCCGAAACTCTGCGCGAGGTATGCGCCGAAGCTGAGGACGTTGCGGAACAGCTTCGCGATTTCCGAGCGAAGCTGGATTTCTCGCCGGAGGAACAGGACGCGATTGAAAGCCGGCTGGCGTTGTTACAACGTCTGGAGCGCCGCTACGGGTCAGTCGGCGAATGTCTTGAAAAATTGCGCTCGGCGCAATCGGAGCTTGACGACCTGGAGCGTTTGGACGAAGATTTAAGCGAACTGACGAAAACCCTGAAATCCTCCGAATCCGATTGTCTTGCCAAAGCGTCCGAGCTTCGCGAGTTACGCTATAACCG
>JAISKY010000238.1 GCA_031260745.1 Oscillospiraceae bacterium | reverse complement strand
CGCGGTATTCATCTAGTACTCTCCCTTTTGCTAATTCGCGAACGCGGTACGCCCGTAATTACGTCACGACGCCTAATTATTCATAATATATTCGGACAACTTCTTGAATATGTCCGTAATTTTGCCAAGAATGCCCTCGTCTTTTATACCGCCGTTTAGAATCATAACCGCGTCGTCAGATTCCGCTCCGATATAAATTACTTGAAGCTCCGTAGCTTTGTGCATTCCGAGTTTAGCGGTCGCCTCGCGCTCTATTGTCGTAAGGTTAAACGCGTTTTCGTAAGCCAGCTTCAACCTTGCGGATTCCTCCGTAGCCAAGCTGTACGAACTAAGCAACTTAGAATTTATCGTTGACATATCGGTTAGCTTGATTTGCGCGTTAAGCCAAACCAATATCAGCGCGGCGCAGCCGAGTACGCCTAATAGACCGAGCGGCGTCAAGGCTACCCGGCGAATCTCGCGGCTTTTCAGTTTGATTTTTCTTGCGGTGTTTGTTTGTTCCATTGTTCCTGAATCCTTTCAGCTACTCGTAATTTCGCGCTTCCGGAGCGCGGATTAGAGGCGAGTTCCATCTCGCCCGGCGTCACTGGGTGCTTTGTTATCACTCCTAACTTTGCTGAATTTTTGAACGCGTTTTTCACCAGTCTGTCCTCAAGCGAGTGAAATGATATTATAACCGCGCGCCCGCCGATGGCAAGTCTGTCTGGAAGTCGCTCCAGCATACGCTCTAAACTGCCTAATTCGTCGTTAGTCGCGATTCTCAACGCCTGATATACGCGCTTTGGGTGCGACTTCAACAAATTTGTCAGTTGCAGGGTAGTGGTAATAGGTTCGCGGTCTCTGGCTTCGACAATGCGTTTGGCAATTTGCGGAGCGTAACGCTCCTCGCCGTAAGTATAAAAAATGCGTTTAAGTTCCTCGTAAGGCCATTCGTTAACAATCTCTTTAGCCGAAAACTCAGAACTTTGGTCCATTCGCATATCTATGGGATTATCTCCCTTGAACGAGAATCCGCGTTCCATCGTGTCAAGTTGGTGTGAGGATACTCCCAAATCAAACAGCATTCCGTCGAATAGTATGTCAGAACCGAAATAATCCCGCGGGTTATCCAAAACCTCGCTGAAATTACCGCGAATTAAAGTAACGCGTTCGTCGTTAAGGTTTTGTCCGGCGTTATTAATCGCGTCAGCGTCCCTGTCAACCGCGAATAATCTTCCGGCGAGGCTTAATCCGGCAAGAATCTCACGGCTGTGACCGCCGCCGCCCAACGTACCGTCAAGATATACTCCGTCAGGTTTGATATTCAAACCGTTCAGAGCTTCGTTTAACATAACGGGAGTATGTGAAAATTCTACCATAGCGAGATTATAACACAGGTTGACATAACTGTCAAGAACATTTTTTATGTCTACCGATTTTTTTTATTGACTTACCGTTAGCGTTCTTGTATAATCTAAGCTATATTAAATATTTGGAGGGTCAAATATGACTGTCACGACGCGAGAACACTACGATTTGCTGATTGACGAAAACAACGACCCCGCTCGCGACCCCGAACCGTTGCAAGCCTATATGGATAAATGGGACGGAGAGCCGTTCCTTGCCGAGCTTCAGCTATCTCCGGATAAATCCGTACTGGAAATTGGAGTAGGCACCGGGCGGCTTGCTATGCGCGTTCAGGACAAGTGCAAACGCTTTACGGGCATTGACATTTCACCGAAAACAATAGCCCGCGCCGAGGAGAATCTCGGCGGAGGCTCGGATTTAGTATGCGGAGATTTTTTGTCGTTTGAGTTTTCGGAAAAATTTGACGTCATTTATTCGTCGCTGACATTTATGCACATATACAATAAACGCGCGGCAATCCAAAAAACGGCAAGTATATTAAATTCCGGCGGTAGGTTCGTACTGTCGATTGACAAGAATACTACGGAAAATATTGATTACGGCGACCGAAGCGTTGACGTTTACCCTGACAGCGCGGAGGAAATATCCGCGTTGTTAAGCGAATCGGGATTTACAATTGAAAAACAGTTTGAAACGGAATTTGCCGTGATATTCTCGGCTGTCGCGTAATGTTACAATGAAAAAAGCGTTGCCTGTGGGCAGCGCTTTTTTCGTAATCGCTATATTAACTACCGCACCATAAGGACACGGTAGTTTAATATACCCGTGGCGGCGCGGCGGCTAGGATTGTTTGTCGCGCAGGTAGATGTGCTTTATGTTCGGGTCGCGGGTTTGACGGACGTCAATCTCAAACCTCGGTATCGACTTTACAAGCGTAGTAAGTTTGAGATACCCGAAATTGCGCGGGTCAAAGTCCGGCTGTTTCTTCATTAGCAGAGTTCCAAGCTCGCCCATAAACGCGTAACCGTCGTCGTCCGCGATGTCGGCAAGCGACGTAGCGATAAGTTCAACTATACTGTCGGGAATACCGTCGCTTATTCCGCTTGAAACAGACGAAGCAAGCAAACTCTGCGGCTTGTCCGAGTTTTTCTCCGGCTCTAATTTTGCTTTTAGCGACTTCGCGGCTCTCGCGGAGGTTTCGCGTATGACTTCTATGTAGATAAACTTATCGCACGCGACCACGAACGGTTTAGGAGTTTTTTTCTCGCCAAGCCCGATAACTTTTTTTCCGCTTTCACGCAGTCTTAACGCAAGCCGCGTAAAATCGCTGTCGCTTGATACGATGCAGAACCCGTCCACCCTGTCCGCGTAAAGTATGTCCATCGCGTCAATTATCATCGCGCTGTCGGTGGAGTTTTTCCCGACCGTATAGCCGTACTGCTGTATCGGGGTCAAAGCGTTCTCCAGCAGGGAGGTTTTCCACCCGCTGATGTGCGGACCGGTCCAGTCACCGTAAATACGCTTTATCGTCGGCGTACCGTAAACCGCGATTTCTTCCATTACCGCTTTAATGCAGTTTCGCGGCACGTTATCGGCGTCTACAAGCACCGCCAGTCTTAATTCTTTTATCTCGTTCACACATACCTCCGTTTATACTCGCGTTATAGTTTCGGTAGGGCAAACTATAAGTTTGCCGCTACGACATTTTCATTCTATATCTATTATAAACACTTTTAATGGAAAAAGCAATCGAAATTTAATATTAATCTTTTTTTGACGTAATAAAGCATAAAAATTATAAAAGCTCAATAAAATCGGTTGCAATTTGAAAAAAGTAGTGTTATAATATATTCGTTGTCAACCTTAGCTATTGTAACGAATATACTGGAGGTATTCGTATGATTGAAATTCCGGAGGCGATTACTCTGGCCGCGCAACTTAACGAAACCGTTAAAGGTAAAACAATCCAAAACCTAGTTGCTGATTCGTCACCGCATAAGTTCACGTGGTATTACGGCAATATCGAGGATTACGCCGCACTTGCCATCGGCAAACGCGTTGAAGCCGCGAACGCCTACAACGGCAGGGTATTGGTAGAGCTTGACGGCGCGGAGCTTGACTTAAACGACGGAGCGTTTCCGCGTTATCACGAACCGGACGCGAAACTTCCCGCTAAACATCAGTTGCTGGTCGAGTTCACAGACGGTTCCGCGATTACCGCGACTGTCGCTATGTACGGCGGTATAGGCGTTTACGCTAAGGGCGGTAATGACGATAACGTCTACTTAAAAGCGGCGAAGGAAGCGGTTTCTCCGTTGTCGGAAGAGTTTGATTTCAAGTTTTTTACAAATCTTCTGAACGATAAAACCGCGAAACTAAGCGCGAAAGCGTTTCTCGCGACCGAACAGCGTATACCCGGACTTGGCAACGGAGTGTTGCACGACATTCTGCTTAACGCGAATATCCACCCGAAAAAGAAGATGAACACACTTACGGACGCTCAGTTCAGCGATTTATTCGCAAGCGTAAAAAGTACGCTCCGAGAGATGACCGAACTTGGCGGACGCGACGTAACCCGCGATTTATACGGCAATCCGGGCGGTTACGTGACTATGCTGAGTAAAAACAACAAACTGCTTATTTGCCCGCGCTGCGGCGGAGCGGTGACGAAAGAGACGTATCTCGGCGGCAGTGTCTACTACTGTTCACATTGTCAAAAGCTCTAAAATAAAGGAACCGAAACATCGTGAAAGAAATTGAAACTTCGGGTGAGAGTAAAAAACTGGTTTTGGTCGTAGACGACAACAGTTTAGCTCTCGACATTACCAGAGAGGCGTTGTCAGACCTGTATACCGTCGCTACCGTTCTGTCGGCTAAAGAGATGTTCGAGTTTTTGGAACATACGAAGCCGGAACTTATTCTACTTGATATTGATATGCCCGAAATGAACGGCTTTGAAGCTATGCGTCTGCTCAAACGCAATTCAAAATACAACCTTATTCCGGTTTCAT
>JAISKY010000199.1 GCA_031260745.1 Oscillospiraceae bacterium | reverse complement strand
AGCTCGAAATACTGCGGCTGGATTTGGATTACGGCGGCGAGGTAATCGCGACAAAGGAAAAACTTCCGGAACTTTGGCGAATGTTCGCGCGGAGATTTTTATGCGTTGCGGCAATCGCGCTGCTATGCGCCGCTTTGGTTTCGTTTCCGCTGACGCGGAAACAAATAGCTCCGGTACAGAAAATCGCGAAGTCGCTGGAGCTTTCGGAGCAAACCCGACGAGAATTTATCGCGAACGTATCCCACGAGCTTAAAACTCCGATTACGTCAATTTCGGGATTTACCGAAGCGTTGCTTGACGGTACGATTCCGCCGGAGAAACAGCCTAAATATCTTACCGCGATTAACGATGAGGTCAACCGATTGTCGCGGTTAGTTCAGCGAATGTTGGAGATAACGCGCTATCAGGTTATGAATCCGCTGAAAAAGAATACCGCGTCATTTGACGTTAACGAGCTTGCCCGCCGCACTTTATTCAGCCTTGAGGGTAAAATCAACGCGAAAAATCTTGAAGTCGAGGCTATACTTCCGGAGGAACCGCTTTACGTTTCCGGTGAGGAGGACGCGGTTGCTCAGGTAATTTACAACATTACCGAGAACGCGGTCAAGTTCGCGGACCTCGGCGGAACGCTTACGGTTCGGGTGTGGAAAACAGGCGGTAAGGCTTACGTTTCGGTGAAAGACGTGGGCGAACCGATTCCCGCCGACGATTTGCCGTTTATCTTCGACCGTTTCCACAAGTCCGACCGCTCCCGCCGTATCGACAAGGACGGGCTTGGGCTTGGATTGCACATCGCGAAGTCCATAATCGACGGGTACGGCGAAACAATCCGCGCCAATAGCGATAACCGTGAAACCGAGTTCGTGTTCACGCTGACGCTTGCCGCGTAAGAGCGAATTAGCGGGGCGGGGGAGACGTACCGCCGGAGGTCGTTTTTTCACTTTTCACTTTTTATTTTCATATAATGGCGCAATGGAGGGTGGAATATGAAAGACATACATTCGGGCGGGGTATACGTGCCTAAGTATACTCCTTTGTCCGCGGGCGGAGCGTACTACTCCGAGCCGATTCCGGCGGAGGTCGCGCCGGGGCAGAGTTTACGGTTCAACCGTTGCGGCGACTTGCTCAACACGCTGTTTGAGAGCGACGGGCTTACGGTTACTCAACCGGGATTATACGTGATAAATTTTTCGGCGGCGTTATCGGGAACTTCGGTCAGGGTTACGCTGACCGCGAACGGTTCCGAGGTCGGGACGTTCGCGGACTCGCGCGTGAATGCCTCGTTTGTAAAGCGTCTTACGCCGAGTACCAAGATTAGCGCGGTAAACTCCGCAAGTAATGACCTAACGGAAATTAACGCGTATCTGACGGTAGCGCAAGCGTCCGAATACTACGTAAGCGGCTTTGAATACTCGCCGGATTTGCCGGCATAGAACTTAACAGAGGGGAATATTCCCCTCTGTTTGCTGCGCGTTTATTGACAAAGCGATTTTACAATCCCAACGATTTCGGAGGGTTCGCGGACGAAATAGTTCGCGCCGGAAAGCTCCCGCTCGGAGCCGTAGCCGTACAGCGCGGCAATCGCTACCGCGTTGTTGCCCAAAGCGGCGTCTATATCGTGCTTGCGGTCGCCGACCATAACAGTGATTTTACGCGGGAACATCTCGGTAGAGATGCGCGTAACCGCCGCGGTTTTACTCGCGAAATCGCCGCCGCTGACAAGCGCGTCAAACTTAGCGCGGATTCCCGTAGCGTCCGCAACAAGTTCCTCGTATTCCACACTGCCGTTACTGCAAAGCGCAATCGCGCAGCCTAAAGCTCTAAGCGCGTCAAGCATTTCGGGAACTCCGGGGAAAAGTTGACCGCTTTCGCGGATAACCTGATACTCAATATCGGTGTAGACGCGCTCCATCTTGACGTAGTCATCGCAACCCGGAGCAATCGCGCTGAAAAATGTAACGTATTGCTCCCCAATCAGTGACATTATAAGTTTCTCGCTGACTTGCGGCAGACTGAACGCGTCCAGCGTACGTTTAACAGATTCGAGAATACAAATATGGGAGCGCGACAACGTGCCGTCAAGGTCGAACACTACTAATACGTCACATTTTTCTTTTTTATCATTCAAAACTGACGTTCTCACTTTTCGGAATAATGTTTATGTAGCTGACCCCGCGCCCGAATACCACGTCCTCGCCCGTACTCTTGAGCTTATACACGAACGGAGCGCTGTAACTTTTTTTGCTCCAGGTGATTTCGACGTATTTACCGCCGCAGGCGTACCAACCCTCGCCCTCGCCGGTTAGCGTCACGTTAATTCTGCCGGAGGTATCGCCCTTAATCGCGTTAACGCTGACTTTAAGTATCACGACGTTCGTCACGGAAACCTGGGTCGAGTCCGCGCCGTCGTTCATCGGCTTGCCGTACTCGCTGACTTTGTACTTCGAGGTTTCCTTGTCGTAGTCGAACACTCCGGTTTTGTAACCGGAGTAGCGCGCGGAGATTTTAAGCGCGGCTTCGCCGCCTTTCGGAGTACCGTCGTCGGCGAACTCCAACGGGAGCGTATAGTCCTCCGGATGCTCGCGCTTCAGCTTGGAAACTTCGTTCAGATATGTCGCGAGTTTAGCTCCGTTGAGGAAAAGCCTGTGTTCGTAAGCGTAGCCAGAACTCGCTCGCGCGCTGTCGCGGTAGAAAAACGGATAGCTAACCTTAACGCCGTCAAGGTGGTCAACTTTGCGTGATACGAACTCCGTGTAGGCTTGCGGACTGCCTCCGGCGTGTACGTAAATCGCGTCAAGACCCTGAGCCAAATCAAGGAAATAGTGGCGTGAGCTTCGTACGCTTCCGACAGCGCCGACGTCGGCAGGATTTTGGTAAACGGCAAGCAGACGGGTAACTCCGCCCTCCGCGAGAACCTCGTAAATCATATCCGCGCCGTTAAGCCCGTGCATCGGCAACGCTTCCTTGATGTTGTTAATCATAATTGCCGCGGGGCGCAGATTCGCGCTTTCCGCGTCAATCGGAAGTCCCGTAAGTACGCTACGCGGACCCTCATAGGGCGTAGGCGTAGGTTCGGGCGTGGACGTCGGAGTAGCCGTGGGCGACGGACTGGGCGTACGCGTCGGCGTAGGCATCGGAGTTTCCGACGGCGGCGGTGAGAACGTAATCACGTTTTCGCTGTTATTACAAGAGCCGAACGTGAGCGCAATCATCGCGGTAATTAATAATAAGATAACTTTTCGCATAATCCGTATTCTAGCATATCCTTTCCTAAAAGTCAAGCAATACTTACAATGAAAAATGATTAGCGATTAGTAAATATCGGTGACAGCTTGAAATGCCGATATTTACTAATCACTAATCACGTAAAATCATTTTACGGGCAGAATGTTAATTTTTGGCGAAGTCCGTCAACCTCAATATCGGCGGTGATAACTCCGCGTTTGTCGGTGAAGCGGTCGCATTTGACTTCGCTGCCGGTAAGGTGCTTGTTGATAATTTCCTCAATGTCCGCGTCGTCAAGCTCCAGTTCCTCGAAAAAAACGTCGCGCATTTGATTGTTGGAGCATTGGTTGAATATCTCGCGCGTAAATTCGTAAGGTTTTTTCATCAGTCTGTACCTCTCCTTTCAACGCTGGTTACACCCTGAACGTGTTGCAGTTTCGTGCTGACGGACGCGGCTTCCGCGGCAGAGTGCGCCTGTATAGTGACGTGGATTGTCGCGAGTACCGGGCTTCGGCTTTGAGCGGAAAACTCGTCTACGTTGACTTTAGCGGAATTAAGCGCGCCCATAATGTCAATAATCAGATTTTTGCGATTCTGAGCCGCGACATAGAAACCGACAAGATACGTGTCTTTCTCGTTGTTGCCCCAAGTTACGGGAATCCAACGCTCTCGGTTAATGCCGCGCACAAGCGCGTTGCAGTAGTTCTCGCAGTCGGCGCGGTGAACCGAGATTCCGTGTCCCAGAGTAATAAACCCGACAATATCGTCTCCGGGAACAGGGCTGCAACATCGGGCAAACTTGACCTCACAATCCGGAAGTCCGTCAACGAGAACTCCGGACTTGGAACGCGTAATTTGCTTCGCCGTGGAGGTTTTTTGAATCGTCGGAGGCATTTCGCCAACGACCTCGTTGTAAATCTCGCGCTGTAAGCGAATTAACTCGTCGCGAATCCGGTGAACCGCCTGAGCCGCGGAGCGGCTTCGTATTCCAATCGCGGCATACATATCTTCAAGCGACTTGAACGAAAGCTTCTCCAACGCGGTGTCTAAAGCTCCGCTGTGAACGATTTCGGTCATTGTAAGACGCGCGCGGTGAAGCTCGTCGTCGAAGCTGGATTTGCCGATTGCGATGGTTTCGGCGCGGCGCTCTTTCTTAAACCACTGGCGAATTTTCCCGCGAGCCTCGGAGCTGCGTACAATTTCAAGCCAGTCAAGGCTTGGCCCCTTAGTAGCGTTTGAGGTTAGTATCTCAACAATACCGCCGCTTTCAAGTTTACTGTCAATCGGAACGATTCTACCGTTCAGTTTCGCGCCGGAGATGTGGTTGCCGATGTCGGAGTGCAGTTTGTAGGCAAAGTCAATCGGAGTAGCGCCGGCGGGCAAAGAAACGACTTTACCTTTTGGCGTGAACACCATAACTTCGTCGGCGAAAAGCTCCGATTTAAGCTCGCGGCGGAATTGTTCGGGGTCAAGGTCCTCTTGTCTGCCGAGCATCTCGCGAATCCAGGCGTATTGGTTCTCGTCGGAAACCGAAACGCCGTCGCTGCCGCCTTTTTTGTACTTCCAGTGAGCCGCGACGCCGAACTCGGCCTCCTCGTGCATTTCGCGGGTACGGATTTGTATCTCGAACAGGATTCCGTCGCGCCCGACGTAAGTGTTGTGAATACTGCGATAGCCGTTCGGTTTGGGGCTGGCGATGTAGTTTTTAATTTTACCAGGCACGGGGTGAAACGTCGAGTCCAGCGCGCCCAAAACGTGATAACACTCGCCGACCGTACTGACAATTACGCGGAACGCGCAAAGGTCGTGAACCTCGTGCAGGTCTTTATTCTGACTGTACATTTTTCGATATATACTGTACAGATGTTTCATACGGCTTTGGACTTCCGCATCAACTTCTTCCTCTTTGAGTTTCTTCTCAATCTCGGTGCGTACGGAATCCAGGAATCTTTCCAGATTTGCGTGGTTCTCGTCGAGAAACGCCTTAATCTCGGAGCAAGCCAGCGGGTCAAGGTATACAATAGCCTTATCCTCAAGCTCCCACTTGACTTTTTGCATACCGAGCCTATGCGCGATAGGCGCGTAAATCTCGATTGTTTCCGCGGATTTGTCGCGCTGTTTATCAACGGATTTGTAGTCCAGAGTTCTTAGGTTATGCAGACGGTCGGCAAGTTTAATCAGCATAACGCGAACGTCCTTTGCGGTCGCGAGCAGAGTTTTCCTGATGTTCTCCATCTGCTCCTCGTCCTTGCTTGAATACTCGATTCGAGTTAGCTTTGTAACGCCGTCAACAAGTTCCGCGACTTGCCGCCCGAACAGACGCTCTACGTCGCCGAACGAAACGTCGGTGTCCTCAATTATATCGTGAAGCAGACACGCGATTAGCGCGTCCTCGTCAATCATCATATCGGACACGAATATCGTCGCCGCCGCGATTGGGTGAGTAATATACGGAGTGCCGTCGTTACGCCGCTGCTCGCCGTGGTGCTTTCGCGCGAACAAATACGCCGCTCTAAGCCTATCCGTATTGAAGCCGGGATTACCCTGCAACGCTATTTCTTCCACGGCGAAATAAAGCTTATCAACATCGTCGCCGGTAAAACCGATATTGAGTACCTCAGATAGTTTACGTTCCATCGTAATCCCCCTCTTTTCAAATTATAAATTGTAAATTACTAAATTATAAATTTTTGCCTGTAAGTTTTTCGTATGCCTCGACATATTTATTGAGCGTAAAGTCAATTACTTTTTGCGGCAGATGCACCGGGGCTTTATCCTTGTAGTCGTTAGCGCTCAGCCAGTCGCGGAGCGGTTGCTTGTCGAAACTGTCCTGACTTCGTCCGACTTCAAACTTATCCGCCGGCCAAAAGCGGCTCGAATCCGGAGTAAGAACCTCGTCGCCTAAAACTAATTCGCCGTTTTCGTCTAAGCCAAACTCAAATTTCGTGTCCGCAATTATTATGCCCTTTGTCAAAGCGTAATCCGCGCATTTGGTATAAATTTCGATGGTTTTACTCTTTACCTTTTCCGCCAAATCCGAGCCTAAAAGCTCCGCAGCTTTCTCGAACGAGATGTTTTCGTCGTGGTCGCCCAACTCCGCCTTGGTTGACGGTGTAAACAGCGGAGCGCCCAACTTCTGCGACTCCCTCAGACCCGTAGGCAACTCGATACCGCAGACTTTTCCGGTCTTTTGATAACTCGCCCAGCCGGAACCCGTAATGTACCCGCGAACAATGCACTCCACGGGGAGCATTTTCAGTTTCCTCACGAGCATACCGCGACCTCTGAACTCCTCGGCGCGGAACTCGGAGGGGAACTCGTCAAAGTTTGTCGTGATTATATGGTTCGGAACGATGTCCTTGATATAATCAAACCAAAACTCCGATAGTTGATTCAGTAGTTTGCCTTTATTTGGAATAAGGTCGTTCATAATCACGTCGAACGCCGATATGCGGTCGGAAACAACTATCATCAGCGAGTTTTCGCTGACCTCGTATATATCGCGTACTTTGCCGCTGCTTATTTTTTTCATTTTATACAACCCCCCATTAGAGAAATTAAAAATTATAAATTATAAATTATAAATTAGACTTAGTTGAGGAGTTGACGATAATTCTCTTATACTCACACAACAGGTTTAATTTATAATTTATAATTTTTAACTTATAATTTTATTGCAGTCTGTTCAAAATTTCACTGACTGACAGGTCAACTTTGCCCTCACCCTTATGATATTGCAGAGTAATGCCTAACGTGCCTCCGGCTTCGTTAAGCGCGATTAGTCCAAGTTCCTCAAAAACTTTCAGTCCGATATAGGTCTTGCCGGGATTGCCGATTCCGGACGCTCTGGTAAGACGGTCAATTTTACCGGAAGCGGGTTGCGACTGATTATCAGTCTCCGCTTCAAGCAGCTTCCACAATAACGCGAGGTCAGCGCGTTCGGGTCGCAGAAGGAATTTCTCCGTTGGCTTTAGCTCACTCCCGTTGAGGAATCTGCGGCACAGGTTTAGAGCGTCGCGACCGGGCGAGCTGTCCGGTGACGACGTTGTATTGTTGAACGCTCTCGCAGGACGGCGCTGAGCGACCTGACGCCGCGCGTCGCGCATTATCAGTTGTACAGAGCGCACTCCGCGAAATTCGTTGACAATCGGCTCAAACGCTACGTCGGCGTAATTGCCTTGCCGGAACGCAAAATCTTTCGCGCTTACTCCGAAAAATACGCACTCAAACGCGTCGCGGTCTTTTAAGATTTTGCATTTCAGGTGTCTGTCGCCGCCTATAGGTGTGACGCTTTCGATTTTAACTCCGTTAAGCGCGAGAATCGGCGGCGGATTGTCAGTTCCCCAAGGAGCGAGGTCGGCAAGCCGTTCTACGTTATCAAGCGACAGCAGTTTCAAATCGGTAACGGCGAAGTCAACCGGAAGTATCGCGCCACGCTCCGTATCGCGGCGCGCGCGGTAATAATCTCTAAGCCGCGTGATAAAACTTGGCAGCTTATCGTGCAGAATCGACAGCCCCGCCGCGTGGAAATGACCGCCGTAACTGAGAAGCTCGTCTTTGAGTACGTCAAGCGCCTCGAAAATAGAGAAGTTACCGAACGAGCGGCAGCTACCGCGTCCGACTCCGTCCTCCCAGCATATAACAATAGAGGGAACTCCAAACCTATCTGCAAGCCGCGAAGCCACGATTCCGCTGACTCCGTGATGCCAGTGTCCCGCCGCGACGACAATCGGGTCGGTAATCTTGCGGTCGGGATTGCCGTGAGTAAGACGTTCGCATATCTCGGTAAAAACGCGGTTTTCGATTTCGCGGCGTTCGTTGTTTAGTACGCACAAACGCGACGCGAACTCCGCCGCGACGACTTCGTCCTCACACATAATAATATCGTAGGCGACCCGAACCTGTCCCATACGCCCGGCGGCGTTAAGTTTAGGCACAAGCATAAAACTGAGGTCGGCTCCGGTGATTTCGCGGTAGGGAAGTCCGGCTTCTTCCATAAGTTTGCGAAGTCCGCACCGAGTACCGCGCCGGATAATCTCAATACCGCGCCGGATAATCGCGCGATTTTCTCCGGTGACGGGCATAATGTCGGCAATCGTGCCGATTGCGACTAAATCTCCGTAAGTGTTGATAAGGTGTTCCGAACTGCCCTCGCCCTCCAAGGCGCATAGAAGTTTGAAAGCCACTCCGACGCCCGCAAGTCCTTTGAACGGGTACGGACAATCCTTGCGTCTGGGGTCAACGACCGCTAAAGCGTTGGGTAAAACGTCCGGACATTCGTGGTGGTCGGTTATTACGATGTCAAGTCCGAGCGACTTTGCGAGATTAACCTGCTCAAACGCGGTAATTCCGCAGTCAACGGAAACGACCAAAGTCGCGCCGCCCGCGGCGATAGCTCTAAGCGCGTCGTCGCTAACTCCGTAGCCCTCCGTAAGCCGTTCGGGAATGTATGCCTCGCAAACCGCGCCTTTCGCGCGAAGCCAGTGCGAAAGCACGCACGAGGCGGTTATGCCGTCAACGTCGTAGTCTCCGAAAACGGCGATTTTCTCCTTCTTTTGTAACGCTTCATTAATCCGCGCGACAGCCTTGTCCATATCAGCCATTAAGAAAGGGTCGGCGAGCAACGATAAATCATCTCGCAAAAATTCTTTCGCCCGTTCCTCGTCAGCGTAGCCCCGCGAACATAGCAAAGCCGAAACCAACGGAGCGAAGTTGTCCGCTAATTTTTCAGAATCCGCTTCATCATACGACCTT
>JAISKY010000111.1 GCA_031260745.1 Oscillospiraceae bacterium | reverse complement strand
GACTTCTGCGTCAACCGACGCGGCGAGGTTATTGACTACGTTACCGAAAAATACGGTAAAGACCGCGTGGTGCAAATCGCCACGTTCGGAACAATGGCGGCGAAAGCCGCAATCCGCGACGTTGCCAGAGCTATGGGCTTCACCTACGCGGAGGCTGACAACGCCGCAAAACTCGTGCCGAATACGCTCAATATTAAACTTTCCGACGCGCTAAGGTTGTCACAGCCGCTTAGCGAGCTTTACAACGGCGATGTGAGATTCAAGGAAATGCTTGACACGGCGATTGCTTTGGAGGGTATGCCGCGCCACAGCTCAACTCACGCCGCCGGAGTGGTAATCACCCGCCGTCCGGTTTACGAGTACGTTCCGCTAGCGACTAATGACGACGTCGTTGTCACGCAATATACGATGAATACGCTTGAAGAACTCGGACTGCTGAAAATGGACTTTCTCGGTCTGCGTAACCTCACGGTTATGGACGACGCGGTTAAGCTGATTCGCAGAAGCGAACCGAATTTCGACCTGCGGACTATCCCGGAGGACGACCCCGCCGTCTACGAAATGCTGACCGCCGGCAAAACAATGGGCGTATTCCAGATTGAAAGTCAGGGAATGACGAGCGTATGTGTCGGAATGAAAGCGTCAAAGCTGGAGGACTTAGCGGCGGTTATCGCGCTGTACCGTCCCGGTCCGATGGACAGTATCCCGCGTTTTCTCGACTGTAAGCAGCACCCGGAGCGCGTCAAGTATAAGCACCCGATGTTAGAGGCGATTTTAGGCTCAACCTACGGCTGTATCGTATATCAGGAGCAAGTTATCGAGATTTGCCGCAGGCTCGGAGGTTTCTCCATCGGGCAGTCGGATATGATTCGCCGCGCAATGTCAAAGAAAAAGCTCAAAGACATTGCCGCTAACCGCGAGAGTTTCATTCGCGGCGACCCAAGCCGCGATATTCCCGGCGCGGTCAAAAACGGTATTCCCGAACAAACCGCCGGAGAAATCTACGACGAGATAATCGACTTCGCGAACTACGCGTTTAATAAACCTCACGCGGTTTGCTACGCCGTGATTTCATATCAGACGGCATATCTGAAACGCCATTATCCCCGCGAGTACCTGGCGGCGTTACTGTCAAGCGTGCTTGACTTCACGGCAAAACTGGCGGAGTACATCTCCGAGTGCAAAGAGAACAATATCGCTTTACTGCCTCCGGACATAAACGAGAGCTTTGACGGATTCTCAATCGCGGAGGGCGGAATCCGCTTCGGTCTTGCGGCGGTTAAGAACGTCGGTCACGGCTTCATTGCCGCGCTAACGGCAGAGCGTTCCGCGAACGGTAAGTTTACCTCGTTTGAAAACTTCTGCTACCGTATGATTGGTACGGACTTCAATAAACGCGCCGCCGAAAGTCTAATCAGAGCGGGAGCGTTCGATAAGTTAGGCGCGAACCGGCGTCAGCTTTTGGCGGTCGCGGAAAAAATAATCGACAGCGCGGGACAAGACCGAAGGGCGAACCTCGCGGGACAGCTTGATATGTTCGGTATGCTTGACGAAGCTCCGCGGGAACTTCCGATTCCAAATTTACCGGAGTTTCCGTTGAACGAAATTCTGTCGATGGAACGTGAGATTACCGGGCTGTATCTCTCCGGACACCCGATGGACCAGTACAGGGCGTTAGTCCGTGAAGCGGGAGCGGTCGGAATCGGCAAAATCTCCGCGTCATTCGACACGGAAAATCCGACTAACGAGATTAAAGACGGTGATTACGTTATAATCGCGGGAGTAGTTTCGGCGTCGCGCTCCAAAATGACAAAGAATAATACTATGATGGCGTATGTTACGCTTGAGGACGATACGGGCGCAATCGAGCTATTGGTTTTCGAGCGTGCTCTGAACGCGTGGGGCGGTCCCGTAGTCAGCGGTACGGCAATGTTCGCGAAAGGTAAAGTTTCACAGCGCGATGAAAAAGCTCCGCAAATTATGGTTGACGATTTGTTCCCGATTGATACCCCTGCGGCGACAATAAGAGCCGGAAAACGCTCCGCTCAGAACGGCTCTAACAATAGTAATAACGGCGCGTACTCTCAATTTGGAGCGTATAACGAGCCGCCCGCGTCGTATCGTCAGGATAACGGCGGCAATTACCGCGCTGCCGGCGCGGCGGTTACGGACAAGGTTAGCCGTGTTCTGTACGTACGCCTGAACAGCGAAGCGTGTAAGGAATACGAACGAGTCAAACTGATACTGGAGATGTTTCCCGGACGCGATGAACTGCGTCTGCATTTTGACGACTCCAAACGCACTTTAGGCACAAAGTGCGTGATTCACCCCGCATTCATTAAGGAACTTACCGAGATGCTGGGAGAAAAAAATGTCATTCTGAAAGATTAATTTGGGAAATTTGTAAAACAAACCTTGACATTATGCGCGAATTATAGTATCATATTCAAAAAGAGAACTGAAAGGGGGGTATCTGTAATGGAAGCCGTAAAAAATGAAAATAACGAGGAATTTGTAGTCCATAATCTTTCCGAGGATATGATTGAGGAGCGCTTACTTCCCGCGATGAACAAATCGGATATGTGTACTTGTCCGAGATGCCGCGCGGATGTGAGGTCGTACGCGCTGAATCATTATCCGGCTCAGTATGTCGTAAGTACGCGCGGCAACGCGTGGGTGCTTGCCAGAGGCGTTTCAGCTCAGACGAACGCCGATTTACTGTCCGCGATAATGCAGGGAATCGCGTTGGTTAAGAAAGACCCGCGCCACTAAACGCAACCTGATTAATAACAAATACCCCGTTCGCGCTTTACGCTCGAACGGGGTATTTTACGTATTACAAAACAAGGGAGCGAATATAAATCCAAAGCCGCGCGAGTATCTGCGTAAACGAACAGCGATAAGCTAAGTCGGAGGATATGTAAATTTTCTCTTGCGTTTTGGCGCGAATTGTGGTATGCTAACGGAAATCACGAAAATGGGGGATAACAAACTTGTCCGCAGATAAATGCGCGCTGGCGATACTTGGGTTCGGGAACATCGGTTCGGGAACCGCGGAGCTTATGCGCTCCGGGCGCGAGCGTATTAACTCAAACGCCGGGCGTGAAGTTACGCTTAAATATATACTCGATGTAAAGTTTCCGGAGGACAGCGCGTTCAAAGAATATTTTACCAATGATTTCAGCGTTATTGAGAACGATTCCGACGTTAAGGTAGTCGTAGAAACTATCGGAGGTTGCGGAGTCGCGTACGATTTTACCAAACGCGCTTTGAACGCCGGAAAAAACGTCGTGACCTCGAATAAGGAGCTTGTCGCGGAACACGGTCACGAGCTTCTGACAATCGCCAAAGAGCGCAACGTCAACTACCTGTTCGAGGCCAGCGTCGGCGGCGGGATTCCGATTATCCGTACGCTTATTCAGTGCCTCGCGGCGAATGAAATAACTGAGGTATATGGTATACTTAACGGTACGACAAACTATATTTTGACTAAGATGTCGGACGACGGCGTAAGCTATGAGAACGCGCTTAAAGAAGCTCAGGAGCTTGGCTACGCGGAGCGCGACCCCTCCGCCGACGTAAGCGGCAAAGACA
Source organism: Oscillospiraceae bacterium (assembly GCA_031260745.1). GTDB lineage: Bacteria > Bacillota > Clostridia > Oscillospirales > Oscillospiraceae > JAISJH01. The sequence continues at coordinate 6,565 of JAISKY010000111.1, read as the reverse complement.
CTTGCCGTAAGATTTGCATTTTAGCGGCGTTGGCGTTCGGAAAACAGTTCGACCCCGGCAAAGTCAGCGTCAGAGGTATCGAAAATATGGACGGTCTGACAGTTCCGCCGGGCAGTAAGATTAAGTTAATCGGCAGAGCCGGAAAGACTGCGGACGGCGGTATCTCGATATATGTCGCTCCGCACGTGATTGACAAGCGTAACTTGCTGTATACCGTTGACGGAGTATTCAACGGAATCGTAGTAAAGGGCGACGCGGTTGGCGAGGTTTTGTTCTACGGTCAGGGCGCGGGTAAAATGCCTACGGCAAGCGCGGTAGTCGCGGACGTAATCGATGCGGTTAAGCATATATTAACCCGTAAAGCGATATTTTGGGAGGACGGCTCTGACACCGAACTTGCTCCGCCGGACGCGCTTGGCGATTTGTGAAATGATAACACGAGTGACAATGCGGACGCGTTTCTCATTAAGTAATTTCAGGAGGCATTTAATGTGTTAATAGTACAAAAATTCGGCGGAAGTTCCGTCGCGGACGCGCAGAGGATAAAGCGCGTCGCTGGGATTGTCGCCGATACTTATAAGAATGGAAATGACGTTGTGGTCGTATTATCCGCGCCGGGCGATATGACCGATGACTTAATCGAAAAAGCGGCGGAGATTAACCCCGGCGCGAGCCGGCGCGAGCTTGATATGCTGCTGTCAACCGGCGAGCAGCAATCTGTCGCGCTGTGCGCTATGGCGCTTGAGAGTATCGGGATTCCGGCGGTTTCTATGACCGGTTGGCAGGCGGGAATCCAGACCACCGGACAATACGGCAACGCGAGAATCCGCAGTATTAACTCGGAGCGTCTGCTATCGGAGCTTGACCGTAAACGGGTGATACTCGTCGCGGGCTTTCAGGGTACGACCTCGTTCTACGACATAACGACGATTGGGCGCGGAGGTTCCGATACTACGGCGGTCGCGCTTGCGGCCGCGCTTAAAGCTGACGTGTGTCAGATATTCACGGACGTTGACGGCGTTTATACCGCCGACCCGCGTATAGTACCGGAGGCAAGTAAACTTGACGAGATTACCTATGACGAAATGCTGGAGCTTGCCAGTATGGGCGCGAAAGTTCTGCATAACCGAAGCGTGGAGATGGCAAGAAAATACTCCGTTAAGTTGGAAGTGCGCTCCAGTTTCACCAATAAACCCGGAACAATCGTAAAGGAGAATGTAAAAATGGAAGAAACCAGAATAAGCGGAATCGCTAAAGACAGCGATATTGCCCGAATAGCGCTTGTCGGGCTTCGCGACGAACCCGGAGTAGCGTTTAAGGTGTTTCGCCTGATGGCGGCTCAGAATATTAATGTTGATATTATCCTTCAGTCGATAGGGCGCGAGAATAGCAAGGACATTAGTTTTACCGTGCATAAGGGCGACCTGAAACCCGCGGAGAACGCGCTGCTAACGGAAAAAGAATCTATTGGATTCGCCAGTCTTGACGTAAGCAGTACGCTGTGTAAGGTAAGCATTGTCGGCGCGGGTATGATTAACAGCTCTGGAGTAGCGGCGTCTATGTTTGAAGCGCTTTACGACGCGAACGTAAATATCCACATGATAAGCACCTCCGAAATTAAGGTGTCCGTGCTTATCGACGACGTTAACGCTGAAATCGCTATGAAAGCGATTCACAGAAAATTTTTTGGAGATTAAAGATAATTACTAATTATGAGATTATTTGACAAAATAAAAGCCTCTGTACGGGGCTTTTTCGACGACTTCACGGGAGCGAACGACGAGTTTTTTGACGAACTTGAGGAACGGCTTATTCTCTCCGATTTGGGCGCGGAACTTAGCTCGAACTGCGTTGAGCAACTGCGGGAGCGTGTCAAATCCAAGGGCTTGCGCGGAGCAGGCGAAATCAAGGACGAATTGAAAGATATTTTACTCGCGATATTCACGCCGTCAGAGTCTCCCCCCTTACCCTCCCTCAAAGAGGGGGGCAACGCGGTCGTGATTCTCGTTATCGGGGTTAACGGCGTAGGTAAAACTACGACGATTGGCAAACTTGCCGCTCAGTATAAACAGAGCGGTAAGAAAGTTCTGCTAGTCGCGGGCGACACGTTCAGAGCGGCGGCGGCAGACCAACTTGCGATATGGGCGGAGCGTTCAGGCTCGGAGCTTGTACGCGGTCCGGAGGGCGGAGACCCCGGCGCGGTAATATACGACGGATTACAGGCGGCGAAAGCCCGAAGCTCCGACGTGGTAATATGCGATACCGCCGGACGGCTGCATAATAAGACGAACCTGATGAAAGAACTTGAAAAAATCAACCGGATAATAGACCGTGAAATGCCGGAGGCTACTCGCGAGAATCTGTTGGTAATCGACGCGGCTACGGGTCAGAACGGTCTGATTCAAGCGAAACAGTTTACGGAAGTCACAGGAGTTACGGGACTGGTATTGACGAAACTTGACGGCACCGCGAAAGGCGGGATTGTGTTCGCGGTTACGGAACAGCTTGGGATTCCGGTCAAGTACGCCGGAATCGGCGAAAGCGTCGCCGACTTGGTCGAGTTCGACGCGGAGGATTTTGTTGATGCGATTCTTGCTGGCAACGGGGAATAAAGGGAAACTTAACGAGTTCCGGCAGATACTCGGCGATTGCGTTTTCCCAATCGCCGTTGACGCGGACGTTGAGGAAAACGGTTCCACGTTCGAGGAAAACGCTCTGCTTAAAGCTCGCGCGGCTTTTGACAGTTCAGAGAGTAGAAAGCAGAGAGCAGAGTTCTCCGATATTTGCTGTATTGCCGACGATTCGGGGCTGTGCGTAGACGCGCTTAACGGCGCTCCGGGAGTTTTGTCCGCTCGGTGGGCTGAACTCGGACATCGCAAGGAAAAACTCCTGCTTGAAATGCAAAATGTTACGAACCGCAAAGCGAAGTTCGTAACTGCGGTAGCGTGCGTTATGCCCGACGGCAGTGAGTTCACCGTTCGCGGCGAATGTGAGGGCGAAATAGCGTTCAAAAGTCGCGGCGAAAACGGATTCGGCTACGACCCGGTTTTTTATCTGCCCGAATACGGCAAAACTATGGCGGAGATTTCCGCAGAGGAAAAAAACTCAATCTCTCACAGAGGTAAAGCGATTCGGGCTTTGCAATTTAGAGTTTCTAATTTAGACTTTTCAATTTTAATAATGGGCGGTACGTTTAACCCGCCGCATATCGGGCACGAGTATCTGCTAAGTTCTATGCGTCCGGATTTTGACAAGGTTATCGTCATACCGACGGGAGACCCTCCGCATAAGGAGCTTGACGACGGTTCCGCCTCGGGCGAACAGCGTTTGGCGATGGCTAAGGCGGCGTTTCCCGACGCGGAAATCTCGGACATTGAAGTCAGACGCGCGGGTAAGTCTTACACGGCGGATACAATCCGCGAGCTTATGGAATACTATCCCGTAGCGAAGTTTTCTCTGCTGATGGGCGACGATATGTTTCGCTCTTTGCCGAAATGGTACGACTACGAGTGGCTGAGCAAAAACGTAACATTCATACATCAAAGCCGCGAAATCGTTCACGCGTCGTCAACCGAGGTTCGCGAACTTCTGCCTCAACGCAAAGGTCGCGAACTTGTAAGTCCGGACGTGTACGCGTATATCGTTAAACATAGGCTGTACGGAGTTAAACCGGACTTTGACTGGTTGCGTCAAGCCGCGGCGCCGTGGTACGACGCGGAGCGTATTCCGCACATCAAAGGTACGGAAATCGCGGCGGTCGAGCTTGCGGAGCGTTGGGGCGCGGACGTTGACGACGCCAGAACCGCAGCGATACTGCACGACGTCACAAAAAAACTGGATTATGAAAACAACTTGACACTTGCGGAAAAATATGATATAATGACCGATGTTCCTGAATTTGAGGATAAACAGGTATTCCACGCGATAACCGGCGCGGCTGTCGCGTACCACGAATTCGGAGTTTCGGAAGAAATTCGCGGCGCGATTCGCTGGCATACTACCGGCAAAGCGAATATGACGCTGTTGGAGAAAATAATATATCTCGCCGACTGCATTGAGGAAACCCGCGAATATTCCGACTTAGCGGAGTGCAGAGCATTCGCGTTCGAGAACCTTGACGCGGCGCTAAGGCGTACAATGGAGCGCGTACTTGAATCGGTTTACAGACGCGGCTTGAAGCAGAATAAATATTCTATCGAAGCGATTGAGTACCTAGACTCCCATGGAGGGTTGTAAATTGAAACTTTTTGATAAACTAAAACGCAAAAATAAAAACGCCGACAAGGACGTTAAAGTATACAAAACTGACGCCGACCGCGCCAGAGAAGAAGAAATCTCGGAGAAAATCTCCAATTATCAGCGAAAAAAAATGGTAATTCGCTTGGCGATACTTTGCGGGATATTCGCGGTGGCGGCGGTAATGGCGGTTTTGGTGTGGAATCAAGTCAAGCCGGAGGCTCCGTCGTTCGTTACGTTTGAGCCTATGTCTTCTGACGGCGCGGATTCGTCGCCGGGTTTGCAGTCGCCGGGCATCGGTATCGGAGAAGATGAAAATTTGGCTCCGGCGGAAGCGCCTCTTGAACAAACCGCGGGACGCAAGGAAGGCTTCTATACGTTTGTAGTCGTAGGCGAGGACCAGGGCACTGGCAATACGGACACAATTATTGTCGGCGCTTATGACAGCGTGAACAAAAAACTGACGGCTGTCAATATACCCCGCGATACTATGGTTAACGTAAGCTGGAGCGCTAAAAAAGCCAGTACGATTTACTATTTGCCGAACCTGACGAACAGTAAAATTCCAGACGGTTACACCCGCGAGGAATATTTGCCGATTCACCGCGTTAACAATCTTCAAACTCAGATTAAGAATTTGACGGGATTTACTCCCGACAGCTATTTTGTCGTAAGCCTTGACGCGTTCACAAAGCTTGTTGACGCGATTGGCGGCGTTACGTTTGATATTCCGTACAAAATGGACTATGACGACCCATACCAGGACTTGCACATTCATTTCAATAAAGGCACTATGAAACTGACCGGTAAACAGGCTATGGAAGTCGCGAGGTTTCGCCACACCGCCAGCGCGGACATCGGACGCATTGAAGTACAGCAGAACCTCGTAAAGGCGATTGCTAAACAGGCGTTTACACTCTCGAACGTGACTAAAATCGGTGAGTTCGCGAAGATTTTCGAGGAAAATGTCTATACTAACCTAACGCTTAACAATATGACGTGGTACGCGAATGAGTTTTTACAGCTTGATATGGACACGGATATTGAGTTCGTGATGGTTCCGGAGAACTACGGCGACAGCGTGAACGGCATATCGTACTGTTCGATTTATCTGAACGACTGGCTTGAGATTATCAACGAGAAACTAAATCCGTTTACGACCGAAATCGGCGTTAAAGACGTGAATATTCTGACCCGTAAAGGCGGTAAAGACAGCCCGCTTTACGCTACGAACGGTACTATAGCCGGCGGAGTAGATTCGTTCTACAATCCCAGACCGGGCGGGTCGAGCACCGCGACCGCTACGCCGAAACCTACGGACGGCGGCGACAGCTCCGCGACTCCGAAACCTACCGATGGCGGCGATACTCCGGAACCTACCGACGACCCCGGTCTGTTTTTCACTCCGCCGCCGGAAACTACGGAAACTACGCCAACTCCGGCAGAGCCTGAACCCGCGACTCCCGCTCCGCCGACCGAAACCGCGATTGCGACTGAAACCGAAACAGGAGGCATAGTATGAACGACTGCATTTTCTGTAAAATCGCCAAGGGCGAGATTCCCTCAACGAGTGTGTACTCCGACGAGTACGTCTACGCGTTCAGGGATATTAACCCTCAAACGGACACTCATATACTGGTGATTCCGCGCGCGCATATCGAGAGCGCGGCGAATATTACTCCGGAAAATTCCGTTGAGACTTCGCGGTGCTTTGAGGCAATAGCGAAGATTGCCGCTCAAGAAGGTCTGACTGAAAAGGGATTCCGCGTTATCAGTAACAGCGGAACCGGCGCGGGTCAATCCGTGTTCCACCTGCATTTCCATATACTATCCGGACCGGGACTGGGCGAACGTCTGATATAGCTCCGAATTGACAGTAACACTAGCTTTTGCGCGTTTTAACATTTTGTAGCAACTTGACATAAAATTTATGCTATATATACGGAATTTACTATTGACAAGTTGAGGATAATGTGGTACTATATATAGGCGTACAAAAGCAAAAATAACACAATATGTAGTGTTACGTCAGTAATACGGAGAGGAAAACCAATGACAGTCAATACCGACGCGGTCGTTCCGGAGTCTGAGCTTAAAACCAGCCGCGCAATCGAATCAATTCGCAAGCGTGACGGTCGTACCGCAAATTTCGACCAAAGCAAAATCAAAGAGGCGATTTGCAAAGCGTTCAAAGCGACGTACAAACCAAATTCAGAGGACGTTGCGGAGAAACTTGCCGGACAGGTTCTGGCTCTGCTTGAAACGGAGGGTAATCCCGTTCCGGACGTGGAGCATATTCAGGACGTTGTTGAGCAGGTCCTTATGGACA
>JAISKY010000083.1 GCA_031260745.1 Oscillospiraceae bacterium | reverse complement strand
CGGTCGATAATATGCTGAGGCAATCGTTTACCAAGCAGTAACGCGCAGAAAAGCGGCATACTCGTAGGTATTGATTTTTCCTTCGTAATGACGTTAACCGCGACCCAACCTTCCTCCGTCCAGAACATATCAATAATCTTCTGAGTTGTGTCTTTCGCCTGTTGCTCCCACTTAGCGTTAACCGCCTCGTCCTTACCGAGCAAACGACCGAGTTTCGCGAGCGCGTCCTCCTGCAAAACGAGGTACGCATTCATATCCGGGCAAGCAAGCGGGAATCCCAGACGCTGATACGAACCGTCCTCCCAACCTGTTTCACCGGCGTTTTGGTTCTCGAAAATGCCGTCGCCGTCAATGTCGCGGTAGTTAAGGTAGAAGTTTGTAAGCTTCTCCATACCGTCGTACATATATTCGAGTTCCGCTTTTGGCTTTTTGGAGATGTCAAAGTGTTCCATTTGCCACAGCAGTCCCAACCCCTGCACGGGAGGTTTCATCGAGAAAGGCATACCCGTTACGACATTGGAAAGCGAGTCCGCGATACGTCCGTTCTTGTCCTGAACGTCAAATGACGAGAGTAATACCTCCCACGAGAAATCGGGGTCTTTCGCGAGGAAAAACGCGTGCATTCCTTGCTGCCACGAGAACGCGCCCTCGAAGATAAGCCTCATCATCTTAACCATACGACGTTTATAAACCGCCTCGCCGTCCGGCACGACCGTCAAACCCCATATCGTCCATACGGCTTCAAGTCCGCGTTGCTCGTACTTCCCGGTGAACAACGGAATATACGGAGCGGCGAATCCGTCAAAATCAGCCTTGACCGCCGCAACGCACTCGTCGTATGACAGGTAGTTATCGCGTTTTTTAGGGTCAACAGTCCACTCCTCAAAAACGAGGTCAACAACGCCGTTAGCATCCGGCGCTAGTTCCAGTCTGCCCGCCGACTCCGACAACGTACCCGCAAACGGAGCAAACAGCATAGCCGCGGGACCGAAACTGGTCTTAAACGTACCGTCGAATAGATTTGTAGTGCCACCCATACCCATCATACCGGCTTTAGGCGAGAGCCTCAAACCAAGACCGTCGGTGCCTTTAACGCGGCCGTACTTATAGTCGCCGATGCAGAACCGCACAGAACCGTACTCGGATTCTAAGATAAGCTCGTACGGCGTAGTATGGTAAACGGCGTTACAGGCGTAACCGTCTTTGACAAGTTCAACCTGAATTTGCCTGAACGGACTTTCGGCGGTCAGACTTCCGACTCCTCCGATACCGTTTCCGCCGGACCTGGACGTGGAAATCCATACCTGAGATTTGCCGAACTGATTCTCGGAGCCGTTACGGTTCGCGAGATGTATGTAGGAACCGCGCCGTGAAAACGGCATCTCCAACGGGTCAACGAAAGTTTTTCCGATTAGCATTAATTATACCTCACATCTTAATTATTTGTGCATATTATACATCTATTCGCAAGATACGTCAAGTCCTTTTCGTCAAAACATAAGCGCATTCAAAAATAAATGACCGTAATTCGGTGAATCAGTTTACCGCAGGAAATTACACAAACAATCCGAACCCAGACGGTTTCGGATTGTTCAAAAATATGGTTACGCAAACCCGGGCCTTACGCGCTGTAAATCTCGCGTGAGGCTTTGTAGAGTTCCTCCCGATACGCCGGAGTTAATACCGAAGCTCCGTAAGCGTTAAGATACGAGGGCTTTTTCGGATTACAGAAATTACTCGCGTACTCTTGCGCGGCGGCGCGCTGCTCGGATTCTGACGCGTTTTTAGCGTCAAAAATCGTGGGCGTTACGCCGATTATAATCTTGTCGCCGTATAGTTCATAGATTTTATGAGAATCATTCATAAGTTGACCGCCCCAACTATCCCAACCACCGGCGATAAAGTTCGGAATTTGTTTCATAGCCTGTCCGCAACTGTGAAGGTCGCAGTCCTTACCGCGTGAGTGCAGATAATCCGTGACTTTACGCATTGCGGGAACGAGTACCTCCGCCGCAAGCGCGGGTGAGAAGAATGTCTCCTTTTGGGAACCCCAGTCATCGTGTATACAAAATCCGTCTATTTGCGGGAAGTATGTAATGAACTTGTCAAAGATTTTGATATACAACTCCGAGAGTTTAAGCATAAGCTCTTTTACCGCTTCACGCTGGTCCTCGTCAACCATCGCGTACGCCGCGTTTTCAAACTCCATAAACGAAATCAGACGCTCAAACCAACCGTTCAGGAACCAGCAGACGACGTATTTGTCGGTACTGAGGAAATCCTTGTTAGCTTTAGTTGAACCTTCCCAATCCCATTTGTCGATGTCCGGCCATTTTATCTTGTCGTACCACTCGTTAGCGTCCTCCAAGAACGGCGTACCCGGTCGTACCATACTGCCTCCGGCAGAGGGTACGTACTCCCACTCGATACCGAACATATCCGGACCGCCGCCTTTCCCAAACTCCATACCGTTCGCGTCGATTACGAACGCTCTGGCGACGTTATCGGGGTTAACGCTTGGCGCAAACATCGTTGATTCAAGACCTGTAATCTGCCAAATCGGCTGACGTTTGTACATCGCTTTCATACCATCTTTAAGCGATGCCGGAAACTTGTAGATAGGTGTTCCGGGTTGACCCATAAATCCCGGACTTTCGCTTACGACTGTAAGCTCACTTTGGTCGAATTTTGGAATTGCCATAATAATCCTCCTGATGTGATTGTTCATAAAAGTTATTTCTATTATTATACTTCATTTATGAAAAATGTCAATACATTTTTTCAGAAGAAAAAAATATATAAACAAATATTGAGTTGGGCTAAAGAAATCCGCTCGGTTGACCGATTATATTATATGACACACAGTGGAGGTCGTTATGAAAAAAGTTCTGACGCTGTCATTGGTAATCGCGCTTATTTTATCCGGCTGCTCAAACGGCAAGAGTATTCAACGCGGTAATTGGAATAGCGGCAACACCGTTTTCACAAATAAATGGTCTGCTTTGAAACTCACAGTACCCGACGGATTCACCGCGCTTACCGATAACGAGCTTCCGGTGTTTTTTGAAACGCTTAGGCAAGACCCGATGATAGGAGTTCACTTGCCGTACGAGCGTTTGACTTTTGACGCCGTAATCACCAATGATTCCGGAACCGGACTATGGCTCGTTTACGAGGACATTACCGAAACTGTTCTCAACGCGGACATCTTAAACGGAGGTATTGAAACCGACGAGGACATAATCAACGGAGTATCGCAAATGCGCGGTTTCACAGGCATCGCGACTCAAACGCTAGCGGGTAAAACGTGGACCAGACTGGGGTTTTATAACAATTACGGAGAGCTTAACTGGCGGTTATTTTTCCGTACGACCGAAAACGTAAGATTCGGGATTGTGTTGCTCTACAACGATGAAGCTGACGCTAAGCGTCTGATTTCCGCGATTGAATAGCCAATATGGAGAAGTATGGACTACACGGAGATAAACTCAAAAACGATTGACCGTTGGGTCGAGAACGGTTGGGAATGGGGAACGCCGATACCTCACGAAACTTTTGTCAACGCTAAAAACGGCGAGTGGGACGTGTTGCTCACGCCGACTAAGTTCGTTCCCAAGGAGTGGTTTCCGGAGCTTAACGGAGCGAAGCTGCTCGGACTCGCGAGCGGCGGCGGTCAGCAAATGCCGATATTCACCGCGCTCGGAGCGGTTTGTACGGTACTTGACTACTCGGAGAAAATGCTTGACGCGGAGCGGTTAGTCGCGGAACGCGAGGGCTACGAAATCAACATCGTCAAAGCGGATATGACGAAGCGGTTGCCGTTTGAGGACAATTCGTTCGATATTATTTTTCACCCGGTGTCGAATTGCTATGTCGAGGACGTTTACCACGTCTGGAACGAGTGTTACAGAGTGTTAAAACCCGGCGGAACGCTACTCGCTGGTATGGACAACGGCTTAAATTTCCTGTTCGACAGTTATGACCACCCGCTTGTGATTGCTAATACGCTCCCGTACAATCCGCTGAAAAATCCGGAACAGATGAAAAAACTTATGGACGGCAACGACGGCGTACAGTTCAGTCACACGCTTGCGGAGCAAATCGGCGGTCAACTTAAAGCCGGATTTATCCTGAAAGACGTTTACGAAGATTTCAACAGCGACCCGGACGCAATCGCGGACGGTATTCCAGCGTATTGGGCTACAAAAGCTATAAAACCTAACAATTAGGAGAACGAACTATATGCAAGTAATGAGTATGGCGATAAGCGCGGCGTATGACAACGCGGCGGCGTTAATTGAGGATTTGGGCGAATCCACGGAAGCAATGGCGGCGGCTTCCGCCGCGATTAAGACCGAGGAAGCTAAGGTTCATTTAATGAGCCAGGTTGCGGAATTGCTTGGTACTCAGCAAATCGGACGTATTGACGTTACCGTCTGAGCCAATCCGGGGGTAATACGAAGTTGAGCGTATTCGCGGACAACGTGCGGAACATCGTAAGTTCGATACCGTACGGTAAAGTTATGTCCTACGGGCAGATTGCCGCGCTTGCGGGTAATCCGCGCTCGTCGCGTGTCGTGGGCGGGATTATGCACGCTAACGAC
>JAISKY010000082.1 GCA_031260745.1 Oscillospiraceae bacterium | reverse complement strand
ATTATAGGAATGCTTATATGGAATTACCTACCTTCCATCTTGCGGACATTGACTTCGATGGTCCGCTGACGCTGATTTTGCAGTTGCTCGCCAGAGACAGAATTGAGATTCGCGACGTTAAAATTTCAGTTATTCTTGAACAATATCTCTCGTACCTTGACCAAATGCAAAACCTTGACCTGGAAATCGCCGGGGAGTTCGTCGCTATGGCGGCTCACCTTACATACTTAAAGGCTCGTTCTATGCTTGAGGAGGAGAAAGACATCTCCGAAATAGAGCAGTTGATTCAATCGCTTGAAGCTATGAAGCGGCGCGACGGCTACGAGTTTATCCGCGAGGTTTCGGTTTTGTTCGCCGACAAACTCACGTTTGATGTGTTCGCCAAACCCGCGGAGAGTTTACCGTCGGATAACGTATACCGCTATACAATCGACCCAGCGGAACTTTATTACGCGCTTAGAGCCGTGGGAGTATCAACGACCGCGGCGCCGGATAACAAAGAACGACGCTTGCGGAACGCTATGCCCGCCCCGCTGATTTATGAGGTCAACCGCAAAGCGGAGGAAATACTCGCGCTCGCGGTTCAAAAAGTTCGGTTCACGATAAGCGATATATTATCCGAATGCTCAAATAAGGGTGAGCTTGTCGCGGCTTTTCTGGCTCTGCTGGAACTAATCAGGGAAGGTAAACTGATGTTCGGCGACGCCGGATTTGTACTCGCGGAGTAACCCCCCGCTCAATAACAAACAACGGAGAGAATACTTGGAAAGTTTAATCGAGGCAATATTATTCGCGTCCGGCGAACCTGTCAAGGCGGAGCGTATAGCCGATGTAACGGGCGCAAGCGTTAACGAGATATTCGCCGCCGCTCAACAATTGCGAGACGATTTGGTTTTCGACAAGCGCGGAATACGGCTTGTTAAACTTGACGACAGTTTGCAGCTTGTCAGTTCGCCGGATTATTACGAGGAAATCCGCAAAGTTTTAGAAACCCGTAAACCGCCTAAGCTATCGCCAGCCGCGTTGGAGGCGCTCGCGATTATCGCGTATGAACAGCCGATTACCAGAGCGCAAATCGACGCTATTCGCGGAGTTGACTCCAAATATACGCTTTCCACTCTAATGGAACGCGGACTAATCGAGATGCGCGGCAGAGTAGAAAATGTTCCGGGCAGACCTCCGTTGTATTGCACTACGGATATGTTTTTGCGAAGTATCGGTATGGAAGATATAGAGCAGCTTAAAAACTATAAGCCCGAAGAAGCGGAACAGCTTCGGCTGTGATTACAAAAAAGATAATTAAATCACTATTACCTAATTTCAAAATCCAGAGGTACATATTATGACAGTCGGAATCTATCTGCCAGACCGCAACGTGACGTTACCTGACGGACGTCCTGTTCGGACTCAGTCCGCAATTCACTTTGCCGGACGCTACCGGCTAATTGACTTTACCCTGTCGAATCTGGTTAACTCCGGTGTTCAGCGCATCGGAATCGGACTGGGAAGCGAATATCAGACGCTGGTCGCTCATATCGGCTCCGGCAGAGATTGGGATTTGTCGCGTAAAATCGGCGGCGTTACGTTCTACCCTCCGTACCTTTCGGACGGAATACTTCACGGCGCTACCGAGCGCCTAAAAGAAGGGCTTACGGGTTACGCGGCGGACAACGTGATATTCTGCGACGGCAGTATCTTCTACAATATGAACTACCGCGCCGCTATAGACGTTCACCAACTCCAGTATTCTGATATTACGTCGATTGTAACGGAGCGTAACGGTGAGGAAGTTCCTTTGCATACGTACATTATGAGCAAAACCGTCGCTATGGCTCTGCTTGAACGTATCAGCCACGACCACACCGGAATAGAACACGTTAACGAATTGATTAACGCGCAGTTTTCCGTCAGGAAATACGAGTTCTCCGGCTACTCCGGGCAGATAAACAGCCTGACCGGTTTTTACGAGTATAATATGGAAATGCTTGACGCGGAGAAACGCAACGCTCTGTTCAAAAACCCTATCGGCAGAGTTTATACGTCGGCGCGCGACAGTCAGCCGACTAACTACGGACCTGACGCCGACGTACGCAACTCCATAATCGCCGACGGCTGCCAAATTTACGGTACAGTAACGAATTCCGTTATCTTCCGGCGCGTAGTCGTCGGGCGCGGAGCGGTAGTCAGCGACAGCATACTCCAAAACGATACAATCGTAGAGCCCGGAGCGGAAGTCAGCTATACGGTAACGGACAAAAACGTAGTTATTACTCCGCGTCAGGTTTTAATCGGCTCACCGAACGGCTACGGCAATAAGGTCAAACCATTGTTTATACACTCCGACGAAACGATATAGCCCTCGCTTTGCGCGTACTGACAGCAGAGAGCAGATAACACAAATATGGCGGTTTAACCGTTTCGCGGTGCTGATTTCATATTTTGTTTATCTCTGTTCTCTGCTTTTTGCTATCTGTACTAAAATAACGCTTGCATTTTTTATGCGGGTAGTGTATACTCACAATAGAATGAATTATTGCACGAAAGGAAGCAAACTATGTCAGCTAAAGTCCGTAATATTGCTCTGTTAGGTCACGGAGGTTCAGGCAAAACCAGTTTAGTGGAGAGTATCCTGTTTCTTACCGGGCAGATTGACCGATTGGGCAAAGTAGCAGACGGCAATACTGTTTCAGACAGTGACGCCGAGGAAATCAAACGCAAAATATCCGTCACCGCGTCGTTAGTTTTTACCTCGCATAAAGACGTTAAAATCAACATCATCGACACCCCGGGTTACTTCGATTTTGTAGGCGAGGCGCTTCAGGCTATCAGCGTCGCGGACGCCGGAATTATCGTTCAACCCGCTAAAGGCAGCGTTACCGTGGGTACAGAGAAATCCTGGGAGTACCTGGAAGCCCATAACTTGCCCAGAATGTTCTACATTTCCAAACTTGAGGAAGAGAACGCGGACTTTAACTCTGTTTATAACGAGCTTCGCGAGAAGTTTGGAAACAAAGTATGTCCGGTCGTTATTCCGTTTTACAATGATGGAAAATACGAAGGCTGCGTAGACATCGTGGCTCAAAAAGCGTATATCGTTACGAACGGTAAGCCTACGGAAACTTCAATTCCCGAAGCGGCTCAAGCTACCGTTGACGATTACTATACATTCCTTGCCGAGGGCGTCGCGGAAACCTCCGAGGAACTTATGGAAAAATACTTCTCCGGCGAACCGTTCACCGACGAGGAAATAATCAGCGGAGTAAGCGCGGGCGTATTGGACGGCTCGCTTGTTCCGGTGGTGTGCGG
>JAISKY010000081.1 GCA_031260745.1 Oscillospiraceae bacterium | reverse complement strand
GCTTCCTTGACGGCGGCTTTGACGCTTTTACCGATTAGCTCGCCAAGTTTGACGTGCTTGCCCGCGTCGGTCAGCGTAATCGCGCTGTCGGAGTTGCACACGACAATCGTGCTGTCAGTGCCGCTGCCCGTAGCAAGCCCGTGTGAGTAGCGGCTCGGAGCCGCAAGCTCCTGCAACGCGGCGGTTTTAGCCTCCGTACAGGTAACAAGCGAGCGCGTTAACGCTCCGTCGGTCAGATTCACGTTAATGAACAGCATAATGTTAATCGTTCCGTGCGGTAGTTCGATGTTTTTCTTCTCCAGTTCGTCCCAAGTCGCCGGGTCGCCTACTCGCCCACCGTTTACCTCTACGCCTCCGGTTACGACCGCGGTCACGGTGATGTCCTTGAAGGTTTCCGTTTTGATTGAGACGTTCTCCATTTGAGCCGCCGTGCCTATTCCCGCGGTTTTGTCCGGGTCAAGCCCAAGTTCGCGGCTGAGTACCGCGTTATGCTCCGCGTATGTGGGCGCTTTCAGCTCCGCCGACATACCCGCGCCCGTAGTGCAGTCGTTGTTGAATACGGCGGTCAAGTCGCCGCGCATACCTCCGTTAGCCGGAGATGTGGACAGAACTTTCCTCGCCCCCGTAAAGTTAACGACTATAGATTTTTGATAGCGATGTATTTCCTCGCCCGTAATAAGTTTTCCCAACAGCATTTAATCCCCCTTTCATATTAGAGCAGAGATTAGAGAGCAGAGAGCAGAAAAAAACCAAATTTGTACTTTTTACATATCAACGAAGAATCTACAATGAAGGTATCTCTGCTTTCTTATTTCGGCTCTACCTAAGCGTTTCTATCGCTTGAACTATGCCTGTGCTGTGAAGTTCCTCCATACTTACGAGAACTCCGTGCAGTTTCTCGTTCAGTTTATCGCACAGATGAAACCGTATGAAGTCGTTTTCCGTGTCTAGCACAATCGTATTGATTGCCTGATTGCCGATACGCTCCGCAGATTTGAGCGCTTCTCCGAACGCGTTAATGCCCTTTTGACCGCTGGCTCTGCCGTCGCTGACCAGTACAATCGTCGGAACCGCGTCCGAATCGCGCATTTTCAGCCCCATAATAACTTCGTAGGCAAGCGACAGCCCGCTTGCCAGCGGAGTACGCCCTCCGGTCGGAAGTTGCTCCAACCGCTTTTGAGCAAGCTCCACGCTTCTGGTGAAACCTAACAGCAACTCCGCGCTGTCTTTGCGGAACGCAATCAAACCTACGCGGTCGCGCTTCTGATACGACACGTTCAATAGTGAGAGAATCGCCGCTTTGACTTCTTTCATACGCTTATTAGCGCCCATTGACGCGCTTGCGTCCACTACGAACAGAATACAGCCGCCCGAACGTTTCTCGCGGATTTTAACGCGTAAATCGTCGCCGCCGATTGCTATAGCGCATCCGGTTCTGTCGCGAGCGGACTGGAACGGCGCCGCCGCTCTTACCGTAGCGTCGAACGCTAAATCGCTGACCTTTCCGTTACCCGGAAAGCGATAGCCAACGTACCGCCCCTGCTGATTCGCGGAGATTATTCGGTTGCGCCGACCGTTACCGCGCTCTACTTTGCGCTTTGATATAAAATCCTGCCACTGCGGAATGGTGAATACCTCACCGCTGGATTGTACGTCGTCCTGTTCTCCCCCCGACTCGCTTCGCTCCGGTTGCTCCCCCTTGTCGGCGTCGCCGACATCCCCCCTCTCAGAGGGGGGCATAGGCGTTTCCGGTTCAATATCCGCGTTCCCCCCCTCATTGAGTGGGGATTGGGGGGAGTTTTCCGGTTGCTCACGCGGAGTTTCATCTTGTTCTACCTCTGACTCGCTTTGCTCCGGTTCCTCCTCCCTGTCGGCTTCGCCGACATCCTCCCTCTCAGCGGGGGGCATAGGCGGAGCCGCGTTTTGAGCGCGGTGCGGCAACGCGTACTCCGCCGCGGTGCGTATGTCGTCGGAATTTAATGCCCTCCGACTGTCTAGCGCGGCGATTGCCTTAGCGGTTTCAATCAGCGTGAGTTCTCCGCGATGTCCGGCGCAATAAAGCTCCGAGGTCAGCGTCGCCGCAAGCCGCAAAGCGTTCTCCGTAACCCGAACGCCCGGCAGAAACTCCGTCGCGGACTTTATTTTGCGGATAAGCTGTTGAGTATCGACTGCGTAGTTTTCGCGGAAATTAACGGCATCGCGCTCAAACTCCAAACGCCGCCGCATTATCTCTATACGGGTATCGGGAGCTTTTTCGGCCTCGGCTTCAACGTACAGTCCGAATCTGTCCAACAGTTGCGGGCGAAGTTTGCCCTCCTCCGGATTCATACTGCCGACCAGGATAAACCTAGAGCTATGCCGATACGAAATGCCCTCGCGCTCAAGGATATTCACGCCGCTTGCGGCGGCCTCAAGCAACGCGTTCACGATGTGGTCGCTAAGCAGATTAACCTCGTCGCAGTAGAGGATATTTCCGTCCGCGTCTTTAAGTATGCCGGGTTCAGGTTTGCGTTTACCGTGCATCAACGCGGCTTTCAGGTCAATCGCGCCGACAAGTCTGTCCTCTGTGACGTTAAGCGGAAGCTCAACGACTTTCATAGCGCCGCTAAGTTGAGCCACGCCGCGCACCAGCGTTGACTTCGCAGTACCTTTCTCGCCGCTTATAAGCACGCCGCCGATTTTAGGGTTGACAAGATTCCAAATCAAGGCGTTTTTAATCTTGTTCTGCCCAAGTACCGCCGCGAACGGGAAAACCTCACTTTTCATACAAACCTCCCCCTTAGTTAGAGCAGAGAGTAGAAAGTAGAGATAACCAAGTTTGTACTTTTAACATATCAACGAAGATTCCGCAATTTAGGTATCTCTGCTTTCTGCTCTCTTATTTCTGCTCTACTCTCGTATCTCTGCTTTCTGCTTTCTTATTTCTGCTCTCGTTATGAAAGTTTTTGATACATTGTCAGAGCGTGTTCTGGCAGCAGCGACGATTGGAACATAAACACCTGGTCCTCGTATTTCTCAATGACTTTCGCGCTGTTCATATAGTACCCTCTGTCGAAGATGTAGATATTGTCGTTCTTAAACGCGTCAAACTCCGCGAACAACGGTTCCGTTTCCAGCAAATACGCCTTATCCGGACAATACTGCGGAAGTGAGCCGTAGATGACAATATCCGCGTTACGGCATTTGTTAAGGAACTCCTCCATTGTAATTGTAATTGAGCCTGTTCCCTCTAAATCTTTCAGCGCGTAAATGCCGCCCGACTTCTCAATCTGCTCCGCAAGCGTAGAACTGCCAGACTGTGTGTAAACCGTGCCGTCATAGACCAGTCCGTAAGCTACGAGCGGGCGGCTGTCAATCGAAGTTTCGGCGACTTTGGCTTCAAGTTCGCCAAGGTAAGCTATTTTTTCGTTGAATAATCTGTCCGCTTGTTCGTCAAGATTATAGAACGCCGCGAAGAACTTAATCCATTCAAGGTTAGCTTCCGCGCCTTCCTCCGTATAGTCCATCAGAGTAGCGTATTTGATATTTACCTCGTCAAGCAAGGCGCGAAGCTGCATTCCCGCGTCGTCACCGCCGCCGGAGAATACTAAATCCGGGCGTATTCCCACGATGTCCTCTATGTCGCCCGCGTTCCAGTGACTTTGCTCTACGTACTTGATTTTGCCGCTCGCGAATCGGTCAATTACCTGTTTAGTAGTCCAATCCTCCCGCGGAGTACATACCGCCGCAATCGAATCAAACACCGAATCGTCCTCTAACGCGCCCAGGTATCCGACATACGTCGTTGACGTAAACATCGAGTTGCTGACCGGAGTTTCCACTTGTACCGCGTCATCGTACCCCGCCGGAGCAGTTACGCCCTTTGGCGTAAGCAGGAGCGTCCGGTTATCGGAATCCGTAACGAGTTTCACTCCGTCAGCCAAATAGTTTATTTTGAAGTTTTTCGCGTACTTTATACCCAACTCAGTTTTAGCGGGAGCGGCGGTCGCCGTCGTTGCTTCCGCCGAGCTTGGAGTTGCCGGGCTTGGAGTCGGCGGCGAGTCGCTATTCGCGGCGCACCCCGCGAACATAGCTATAAATACGGCAATCGCCGACAATACAGCTGTTAATCTTGCGTGTTTCATTTTTTAGCCTCCTTGATTTGTCCGAAAATATACTTTTTCATTATGCAGTCGGTCGCGTTGAAACCGCCGTTAAGCAGTCCGCGAGAAGGACAGCAGCCTGTACAGACGCTCTTATAAGAGCAACCGCCGCACTCCTCCGGCGCTTCACAGCGAATAGCGAGTGACCGAACCGCGCTATGAACATTTCCCATACGGTATCTCGCATCTCCGGCAAGACTACCGCAAGGGTAGCACTCGCCGTCCGCCAATACCGTGTACGATTTCCCTAACGACGCGTAACAATACGGCGGCGAGCCGCTGCCGTTATATGGCTGTTGCTTACCGTTTAACAATCGCTTAGCGTTTTCATATTCGCGAACTACAATTTTACGCTCCGGCGGTAATAGACGGTTAATCTCCGCTACGCGCCCGAATAAGCGTTCAAGCCCCGTAAGCAATTCGGTTTCGCCCGCGGCTTGACTGTCAACCGCTCTGCCGGATTTCCTAAGCAAATCCAGCCCGATTCCCCTGACGTTGCCTAAGTACGCCGCCATATCGGCGGTTTCGCTAAGGTTTTCAGCGTTATCCGACGTTACCGTACAATTAATATTAACCGCAATACCGTTAGCGCAAAGCCGCTCTATTCCCTCAATAGCGGCTTTTGTACCGCCGCGCTGACGCTCGTTGGTTTCAGGTTTACCGTCAAGGCTTACGCCTATCGCGACGCGGCGCTTTTTCAGGAGCTTCGCGGTATCGCCGTCAATTAAAGTTCCGTTGGTCTGAATAGCGACGCCTCGGCAGTTCGGCATTGAGGAAACGTCCTCCAGAACTCGTTCAACAAGCGGAAGATTCATCAGCGGTTCTCCGCCCGTAAGCTGTAACTTGAAATCGTCACCGCTCACCGCGTCCAGAGCTTTCC